>NZ_JAAZQY010000013.1:0-71234 GCF_012371315.1 Acinetobacter sp. A1 | reverse complement strand
TCTAAACTTCCAAATCTGGCTCATCAATTTTCTGACTTAAATTTCGCTCAAATAAACTTCGAGTAATTTAAACCAATCAATCAATGATAATATTTCGATTAATCAATCAGTAAAAATCCACACAAGTTGTTCTTCATAATCTCTTAATGATCTTCTCGATGCTTCGTCAGCATCAAGCTAGGTCGGCTATACTACTCTCTATTTCCAGAAAGTCAACATGCAATGTTGATTTTATTTTCAAACCCATCTACTCAAAACAAACTCAATTAATCTTAAATCAATCAACCAAGCTATTGTTTTTCAACAAGTTTTTATCAACATCACCGCCGATGGATGTGCATTATAGATGAATTCCCATCGCTTGCAAGCCCTGTTTTTTGTTTTTAGCAAAAATATTGTTTGAGTGGTTGTTTATTCATCAAAATTATGTAATTTTCCAGAAAAATCTTGATTATTTCTTTTTTTGATCATAAAAGGTTCGGGATTCAATACTGCCGCGGGTACATTTTCCGCCTGATCTTGCTCCTGCCACTTCAGCGCACGGCAATCTATATATTCACAATAACCTGCTTCACCCTGTTGCAAGTTTCCATTGATAGAAAGTTGGTATTGAAAACTCCCCACATAACCTGCAGCCGCGCCAAATTTAAAATCCCCTCGACTTTGCGCCTTGACATAAATACTGTTGCCATTTACATCCTGACAAGTCCATTCAAATTCACGCGGTAAATACATTGTCTGTCCGATTGGTGTTGTCACTTGTGGATAGACACGCTGAATATGTAGCTGAACCTGTTCATCAAACAGAGTACTTTGCCTAGTGCTTGCATCACGCAAATAAATTCGAGATTGCAGAATGCGATTGAATACATCACGACTTTGTAACAACAGCATTTGTTGCTGATTCTCTAAATTAATTACCTGATAGCAAAAGAATGCGACCGCTAAATAAGGAAACTGAATTGATCTGGCGTATTCAAAACTGCCTAATTGTTGAATCTCAAAATGCTGATCTTTATAACGTATATCACCTTCACATTGGCACAATAATGACCAATGTTCGGCTAGATTCATCCGCAGTTTAGTGAAATAAGAAATTGTGGTACTTGTGGTGATCTGCAAATCAAAACTCAGTTCAGAATCATCACGTTGAATCCGAAATTGCGGAAACCTGCCCGTTATGCGTTCTTTATGAGCAAACTGGAAATTGTGTCGACTGAATTTGCAATCGTGTTGCATGGAATAATGATTGGTTTGTCCCACCATGTGTGGACTGGTGCTGCAATGAATACTGGCAGTATCTAAAGCTGAACCGTTCAGCATCTGTTCAGTACGCAACATATTACTATTCAGATGGCCCAATAAACCGAGAAAATTCACATAATGCAATGGTGCAGGTAAAGCAGGAAGAATTAAGCCCTGATAGATAAATTTATAATGATGTTTTGGCGCATGATAAGGCAATTTACAAAGCGCATCAGGAGTTTGATTAAGTTGTTTGGAACGATCTAAAAAATCTTGAAACAGCTGCATATCAAACTCCTTGTGAGTTGATGTGTCAGTCTAATGCTGCACTAACTCACTGCATTTTTTCTTGCCATAAAGGTGGTCACAAAACCTGAAAGTGCATAAATGATTGAAATGACCAAAATACCTACTGGAATGTTATAAGTCATGGCGGCCAAAATAAAGACGGCTATAGGCAAAACAAAAAATGGAACACGTTTACGGTCAAAGGTTTTAAATGAATAATATTTGATGTTAGAAATCATCAATAAGCCTACTGCAATAATAATCACAGCATTCAAGATTTGTAGCCCAAACTCACGAATATCATACAGTTCAGGGAAATCACGCCCCACCCAAACCAAAGACACAATAATCAGTGCTGCTAAAGGACTCGCAACCCCAATAAAATAACGTTTATCGACCACACCAATTTGCACATTAAAACGCGCCAAACGGAAGGCAGCACAAGCGGTATAAACAAAACATGCCGCCAAGCCAATACGGCCTAAATCGTGCAAGCTCCAGCTATACATAAGAATGGCAGGCGCAACCCCAAAGGCCAACATATCAGACAAAGAGTCAAACTGCTCACCAAAAGGACTTTGCGCGCCAATAGCACGTGCCACACGCCCATCTAGACCATCAAATAATGCCGCTAGAAAAATAGCGTAAATGGCTTGGCTAAACTCACCGTTCATACTAGCAATAATCGAGTAAAAACCCGACAACAATGCTGCTGTGGTAATCAGGTTTGGCCACAGGTAGATACCACGACGTTTCACCTTTTGCCCTTCGCGGGTATGCTCTTCTTCCACCACCTCAAATGTAATTCCGTCATGTTCAAGATCACGGGAACTATATTCACCTTCGGGCTTGGATGTGTTTGTCATTATTTTGTGTCCTAACTGTAACCTGAACGTCTATTTAACTTTTTATTCGCCAACCAACCAGCGCACTGCAGCATGCCCACCATGTTCTTGCATGCGTAAATGAGGGAATAGCCATTGCAAGGCTTCATCTGCATCTTCAGAGAATTTCCAAGGTGGATTAATCACCAACAAACCACAGCCATTTAAACCAACTGGCGTGTCATCTGGCCATACACAAATTTCACAAATTAACTGGCGGCGAATACCTGTTTTAAACATTTTCTTTTCAAAACGTTCAATCATGGCGCGGTCTTTAATTGGATACCATACTGCGAATACACCTGTCGGCCATTTTTTATGCGCAGCTGCCAACAATTCCACCAATTGCGGAAAGTCTTTACGTTCCAATTCATAGGGTGGGTCAATCATCACCAAACCGCGTTTTTCTTTAGGTGGAATCACACCCAATAAACCTTCGTAAGCATCACGTTCATGCAAGCCTGCACGTTTGTCACGAATGTTATGACGTAATTGCTGAAATACGTCGCGCTGCATTTCAAAAATAGTGGCTTTGTCGATGTCACGCATACCCTGTAAGGCAAACCACGGAGAACCTGGATAAGCCCCCTGACCATCGACCGTACGCATTTCTTCAACCAGTTTTAAATATTGCTGTACACCTTCTGGTGCCTGACGCTTGATTGAATCATCTAGTTTTACCAAACGGTGAATACCATTTAAAAATTCACCCGATTTCTGTGCAGGTGCTAAAGACAAGTCATATTTACCCGCACCGCCATGTGTGTCGACATAACGATAAGGTTTATCTTTGGCATTTAAACGCGTCAGAATTTGCAGCAATAAGACGTGCTTCATGACATCGGCAAAGTTGCCTGCATGGAAATGGTGACGATAATTCATGTTTGGTTCATTCCTAAAATCAACCGCTATTTTAGCATGAAAAAAAGTTTCATTCAGGAGCTTGTATTCCTCTAAAATAACCAACTCTCAATTTCATCTTTTTCTGAGTATTTTATATGGACGCTACACTTCTCCCAAAGTCCTGGAATGTTGATCGAATTCTTGAAGATTTGGATCAACATGGTTTTGCAATAATTGATGATGCTTATTCACCCGAATATCAGCAACAATTGCTGCTAGAGTGTAGTCAAAATTTAGATCAGTTTCGTGAAGCCGCCATTCAAAATGGCGTGGTCAGCAATATTCGCAGTGATCATATTTTATGGATTCATGAAAACTTAAGCACAGCCCATCAACATACCCAAACGCTTTTAGCCTTAGCAGAACAATTCAATCAGGCATTTTATTTGGGTATTCGTGAAGTCGAAGCACATTTTGCCAGTTATCAAACTGGGTCTTTTTACGCCTTGCACCGTGACAACCCTCAACAGAAAAATGATCGGGTGATTTCTGCCGTTTATTATTTGCACAGTGAATGGCAGCCTGACTGGGGTGGTCAGCTCCGCCTACAAGATAAACACGACCAATGGCATATTATTGAACCATCACCGAACCGTTTAGCCATTTTTCAAAGTGATTTATTGCATGAGGTTTTGCTCGCCAAGCAACAACGCCTATCTATCACAGCGTGGTTACGCAGTGGCAATACGCTTTGGTAAATTTGCTAAAAATGCTTGCAGTTTTTCCAGTGCTTTGGCTTTAAAAGCTCAAATCTGCCCCGATGTATAGCCCATATTGCAACAAGGAATTCACCAATGCGCCATTCGACTCAACAACTTATTCAACGTATTGGTGAAACCGACCAACTTTTCTTACAAGGGAACACCCCAGAACTAGCTTTGGAACGTGCCGATTTACGCTTACAACTGGTCAGTTTAAGTGAGTTGCGCCAAGAGCAGATTTACTTTTTACAAGAAGCGATTGTTCTGTTGGAGCAAGGTCGCGTTGAATTTGAAGAAATGCCCTTGCCGCTTTATATCAATCTATCTTTGCATTTAGCCAAAGCATATATGATGTATTTTGAACTCACGCGTGATGCTAAATATGCACTGATTACCCAACAAATTTTAAAAGCCATGACCCATTATGCACATGGCGATATTTTCTTTTTCTTGGCCTATGCCAGCGCCAGTAAAAATGAAACTGCACTGTGCCGCCATTGGTTAGGCAAATATAGTAAAACTGCTGAGTTTGATTTGGAGTTATTACAGATTCACCCTGCATTTAATGCTTACCAAACTGAAGTGTGGTTTAAACAGATGCTTAAAAGCAGAATGCATTAAAACGCCTCGTATTGAGGCGTTAGCATAAATATGAAATGGTTTTTATACTGCTTGCAAACGGTAAGCATCTAAGTGTAGCTGTTGATTGAGTTCATCAATCCAAATGGCCCAGTCATCATCCTGTACCAAATGACTGATTAAAAATTCACGTTGCGATTTATTCCAAAATGGCGCTTCATGTAAATTAATCTGCGCAGGTAATTGATGTGTACGTACATACAGTTCAATGGCTGCAGGGCTACTGGCTAAACCGAGCTGGCTGAATAACATGGCTAATGATGGAGTATTTTGCATGAGCACCTTGCCCCCTTTATTAGTTTATTTGTAATTCCTTATTGAACCAACTTATAACAATTTGCATAAAAAACCCAGTCCTTTGACTGGGTTTGTTGTATCTTTTTGTGATTAATTTTTTGAGCTGCTCTCACTCAAGTTTTTATAACAACACTTCACGCCATTTACGTACTTGGATGCTGATCACTATGCAATTGCTCATTCAGCGTTTCAATCACAATGGCCCAGTCATCATCTTTTTTCCAATGGCTTTGTAGAAATTGACGCTGACCCTCTGTCCAAAATTCAGCACAGTGTAATTTGGTTTCTGCGGGCAATTGATGTTCACGAATAAATTGATCAATTGCAGCATCATCTGCATCTAGACCCAATTGTTGAAATAACAGTTCTAAAGTTGGTTGCTGATCAAACATGACATCCTCCTTTAACTCTTTCAGTGATTAAGATGACTGTAACTCGCTTTATTCAAGCATTCAGCAGCAGCCGAGTTGCAGCATGTTATTTTTTGTACAACACCACCGTTTCTGTGCAAGTTTCAAAGCATGCAATACAAGTAAGAATGAATCAGAAATTGTTGATAAGAATCATGTCGGATGTTTAGCTTAAAGCTGTAAAGAGACTACAAAATAAAAAAGCCAGTCAAAATTTACGCTGACTGGCTGAATAGGTTTAGTTTTAAATTTAGCAACCTGTTAATTTTTCAGGTTGTGGCTTTTCACTTGGAAAGAAAATTGGGCGCAGTTTTACACCAATCGCATTCCCCATAAAAGCAAATACCAACCACAACCAACCATGCACACTTCCTGAAGCTATACCGCTGAAGTAAGCACCGATATTACAACCGTATGCTAAACGTGCGCCATAGCCAAGTAATAAGCCACCAACAACTGCTGCAACCAGTGAGCGACGTGGAATATTAAAGTTAGGCGCAAACTTGCCTGCCAAACTCGCTGCAAGCAAAGCACCGAGCATGATGCCAAAATTCATCATCGAGGTAATGTCATGCCAAAGTGAATTGGCCAGAGCTTTAGCATTACCAGGTTGTTGCCAGTAATCCCAAGCACTCACATCCATTCCTGCAAAGGTCGCCACTTTTGCTGCCCAAACTGCAAGCGCAGAGGTTACACCCCACGGACGACCTGCCAAGGCCAAGGTAGCAAAGTTAAGCAGGGTTAAAATAATGCCGCCCCAAATCAACGGCCAAGGGCCTTTCAAGAAACGCTTCCAGCCGTGCTGCTGACTTTGTGGCTCTGCCTCTAAACTGCCATGGCGTTTCTTTTCAACCCATACTGTCACGGCTGCAATTAACGCAAAAATAATGAAACTCAACAGCAGCGCAGGAATCACCCCAAAGCTTTCCACAATAGATATGGGTGCTAAATGTGGCAGGTTAAACCACCAATCCAAATGTGATGTTGCAATCAACGAACCTAAGCAAAAGAAGAATAAGGTCACCAACATGCGGGCACTACCACCGCCAACGGTGTACAAAGTACCTGAAGCACAACCGCCACCCAATTGCATACCAATACCAAAAATAAAGGCACCAATCATGACTGACATGGAAACAGGATTTACATTACCTTTGACAGGATTTCCAAATAATTCACCTGCGCCTAAGGCAGGAAAAAATAGCAATACCGCCAAACCCAACATAATCATTTGGGCACGTAACCCACGCCCGCGCCCTTCTTTAATAAATACGCGCCAGCTAGAAGTAAAGCCAAAAGAAGCATGATACAAGGTCATCCCCAAAGCACCGCCAATCAAAAAATAACAGCGCTTGATTCAGACCAACAATTTGATAGGCACCCAAGG
Source organism: Acinetobacter sp. A1 (assembly GCF_012371315.1). NCBI lineage: Bacteria > Pseudomonadati > Pseudomonadota > Gammaproteobacteria > Moraxellales > Moraxellaceae > Acinetobacter > Acinetobacter sp. A1. The sequence continues at coordinate 64,480 of NZ_JAAZQY010000013.1, read as the reverse complement.
TACCCACAATTAATAAGATAAAAGCCACCCAAACCGAAACATTCGATCTTTGGGAAGCAGCAACAATAACAGACATGGAAGAGAGAATTTGAAAAAGGAAACCCGCGTATTCTACGCAATTTCCCCTACGCTGTAGGGCTGACTGCTTATTTTATCGCAGATAATTCATTCTTATATTTAATAAAAAATATAAGGTAATTTGATTTATAAGTCTTATTTTTATAAGAAATATGAACATAGAAAATAAAAGGCCAGTCAATAAAATTGACTGGCCTAACTCGTAACCGAGTTTTTAATTTAATCTAGAAGATTAAATTATTTAAGCATGTCAGCAATTGCTGCGCGCTCTTCTTCAAGTTCATTTAACGTGAAGTTAATACGCTCACGGCTGAACTCATCGATTTCAAGACCTTGAACGATTTTGTACTCGCCATTTTCGCAAGTTACAGGGAAACCGAACATTACGCCTTCAGGAATACCGTAAGAACCGTCAGAAGGGATACCCATAGTTACCCATTCGCCGTTTGTGCCAAGCGCCCAGTCACGCATGTGGTCAATTGCAGCGTTTGCAGCAGAAGCAGCAGAAGATAAACCACGCGCTTCAATGATCGCAGCACCACGCTTACCAACTGTTGGAAGGAATACGTCTTTGTTCCATTCTGCATCGTTGATTTTGTCTTTTAAGCTTTCGCCGTTTACATTTGCAAAACGGTAGTCAGCATACATTGTTGGAGAGTGGTTACCCCAAACTGTCATGTTTTTGATGTCAGAAACTGCAACACCCGCTTTTTGAGCAAGTTGAGTTAACGCACGGTTGTGGTCAAGACGTAACATTGCTGTGAAGTTTTTCGCAGGAAGGTCTGCAGCAGATTTCATTGCGATGTAAGCATTCGTGTTCGCAGGGTTACCTACAACAAGAACTTTAACGTCACGGCTAGCAACTTCGTTCAATGCTTGACCTTGACCAATGAAGATTTCGCCGTTCACTTTTAACAAGTCAGCACGTTCCATACCAGGACCACGTGGACGTGAACCAACTAATAAAGCGTAGTCAGCATCTTTAAATGCAACTTTAGGATCATCAGTACCGATCATGCCTGCCAATAATGGGAAAGCACAGTCGTCAAGTTCCATCATTACGCCTTTAAGCGCTTGTTGAGCTTTCTCAACAGGAATTTCTAACAATTGAAGAATAACTGGTTGGTCTTTACCCAACATTTCACCGCTAGCGATACGGAATAATAAGCTGTAACCAATTTGACCTGCAGCGCCAGTCACGGCAACACGAACGGGTTGCTTCATGTAATTATCTCCAGTTGAGGATAGTCAATGCGATTAAATAGTCAGTCCATTTAATCTAATAATCATAAACGCGAAAGATTGTACTCCAATCATTCAGCGGATGCATGCAAAAGCGCATCAAATTCCACAAAAGTCTGATAGAAAATATAAATAAAATATTTCCAAAAGACTCAAAACCACAAATTTAATGCGCTCAAAAACCTAGTAAGAACCTTTAATCACAAACTGACTTGGGCAATTTGACCCAATGTTGGCAGCACACTGCTTATAGCGCCCTGCACTGTTGTAGCAAATTTTGATTTCGGTTAAATAACTGCTGCCCTGATGATTCGAGCATTGAAAATGAATGCTTTTGGATGACATACCCGAGTTGGATTTTAAGAAAAGGCTACGCAACTGACCCAACTGTACGGTTTGGGTGTCTTGGCCCGTCAATACCGCAGGTACGTTAATCCGATCTGCATTGTTAATAATCATGCGGAAATACTGACTGGCATTCATAGGTACACACCCACCTATACCCTGCCAAAGCTGTACTCGCGCAGCATCATCGGGCATGACTCGCGCCACTACCTTCGCTTGTAGCGGCGGCAACTTTGCCGATGAATGGGTACTACATTCACGTGTCGATACTTCAGGATATAAACCCTCAATATTCAGCGAGTAACCTTCTAAACATTTACGCTTTTTGCTTTTGGTTGAATCAATTAAACATACGGCTGGAGTCATTTGAACCGACATCACATAGCCTTGCACAGGAGCTGAAAATGCATTTTGTGTACACATGACCAAAGCAGCACCACCCAAACTGAGCAATGCAAAATGAATTGGCTGCAAAATGGTACCCATCCTCATTTTCAATGATTCTGCCCCCTAAACAGTGATTCGATGACAAATAGCATGCTTGAGTATTCCATGAGCTATGGTGTATTGCGTGATGGAATACTTTGCATACGACTACTCATAGATTGACCGCCTTGACCTAACATCAATCCATAATGTGTAGCATTGGTCATGACATGTTTCACATAGTCACGTGTTTCCAGCAAAGGAATACTTTCAGTATATTGGTCTGCTGCAATTTGCTGAAACTCTGGCTGCCAACGGCGTGCACGGTTTGGCCCTGCGTTGTACCCTGCTGTGGCCAGCACAGGACTATTGCTTAATTGTCGCTGAATGGTCGACAAATAAAATGTACCGTAGCGAATGTTGGTATTCATATCACTGAGTGCAGCAGGATTATAAGTTTCACCCATTTGTCGTGCAACCAAACGTGCCGTGTCTGGCATAATTTGCATGAGTCCACCCGCACCGACATGCGAACGTGCCGTAGTATTGAAACGGCTTTCTTGACGCATCAAACCATAAGCCCAAGCAGGGTCAATACCTGCATTTTGACTATGACTCACCACATAATTACGGTGTGGCATTGCATAACGGTAACTGTAGTTGTGCTTATTCACAGTACGGTCTGCTGCATAAATTGCACGGTCGTACCACCCCATATCGGTCGCACGTTTGGCGGCTGCCAAAATCAAACCATCATCCTGTCTTAAATAGGCCTGACGTACCGCCCAATTCCATTCTCGATTCACATAATTGGCGGGCGCATTAATTTCACGTAAGGCAAAAGCACGGTTAAAGTGAATATCCTGATTTAAACGCTGCAAATCATTAGTTGTCGGCTGGCTATTTACTGGAATGGCATTGTAACGCTGCCCAAGACGATCTTTTGCTAATAAGTTGTGATAATCATCGCCCTGTGCCAACTGTTTATAAATATTTTGCGCACTGCGTTTTGATGCTGCATCACCACGTTGTTCTGAGGCACGGGCCAACCAGTATTGCCAACGGTCTTCTTGTTTCTGAGTCACACTCATGCTGTCTACTGCACGAATCACACTTTCCCATGCACCAAAGCGGATGGCCTGTCTGGCATAAATTTCTGCCTCTTCGGGGCTAAATGGCAAGCCATAACTGGCATCTAAGGCATTTAACACTTCACGGTTGAAATTATTTTTCATCACCGTGGTGCCGCCAATATAGCCTACTGCACGGTGCAACGCTTTTTGTACGGCATCGGGTGTACCCTCTGCGCTCCGTTTTAGCGAAGACAAGGCCGAATCCAGATCACTGTCGGCTAAACGACCTATGGCATAAATTAAATAAGCGTGATCTTCATTGCTGGCTTTTGGGGCCGACCATAAATAATTCAGTGGATTAGCCTGAATACTGTTCAGTTGTGCCAAACTCAGATTCATACCCAAACTTTGCGCAGTCGCCAAAGCTTGCCCTGACTGCCCTGCACGCAATTGCCCCCACAAACGCTGCTGCTTGTCTTGCTGAGTCATGATTGGACTAGAGAGCATCATGCGGCCCAAACCTGTACAAGATTCAGGTTGTGAATTAGTGGTCAGCCAAACATCTTTATATTCAGCCAGCACTAAAGGATCGCCCGAACGGGTGCGCACCTGCGCCATAGCACAACTTTCCGCCTGATCGGCATTACTCACATAGGCAAGCACAGGTTGTGCACTGCCAAAATCTGCTTGTTTAACTTTTTCTTCGACATAATCGGCAGCCAATTTTTCCGCCATAGCTGATTGAGGATGTCGCTGTGCAAACTGGATAATAGCGGTGGCAGGCTGCATGCCAAGGTTAGTATTTAATGACCAATATTCAGGATAATAGCCCAATACATCATTTTGCATGGCGTATTGATACTGCTGCAATAAATCGACATCACCTGAATTGGCGGCACGTAACGCATCATTGAACTGTTCATTTGCCGCATGCGTACTTGCCATGACTGCAAATGAAACAAGGCTCAAAGCAAGCTTTTTAGCTAAATTATTATTTTGTTTCATCATTTGCAGCATTCGCTTGCTTTCGGTCATTTACTTCCGCCTCGAGGTCCGCATCTCATCTTTAGGTTTAGTTTAATTAGTCTAGAACCGCAGTTGTGTTCTGTTATGTAACCTTCTGATTAGACACTATTAATCTTACAACTCATGTTCAAACAAATTTCTTCATATTTCAATCAGCTGTTGTGCTGATTTAAGGCTGTCAGTTTAGCGTGAATTCCTGCTAAAATATGCGCCTTTCTTTTGTCTAATGACGTTTATTTTTATAAACGATTTAGTGAACTATCTCTTAGGAGCCTACATGACGGTTCAAACCTTCATCCCCAATGGTGCCCAAGCTGCCTCAGAAAACACTGTTACCCAGCCACAGCACACCCCAGCCGACGGTTCAGTCAAAAAACTGTATATCGAAACGCAAGGGTGTCAGATGAATGAGTATGACAGTCACCGTATGGCAGACCTTTTAGGCGATTCTCACGGCTATGTACTGACCAGCAACCCTGCTGATGCCGATATTCTGCTCATGAATACCTGTTCGATTCGTGAAAAAGCGCAGGAAAAGGTGTTTTCTGAATTAGGTCGCTGGCGTAAGCTGAAAGAAAAAAATCCTGATTTGGTGATTGGTGTAGGCGGTTGCGTCGCTTCTCAGGAAGGCGACAACATTCAAAAGCGTGCCCCGTATGTGGATATGATTTTTGGTCCACAAACCTTACACCGTTTACCGCAAATGCTTGATCAACACCACGATCAGGTCGAAAAACCAAAGAAAGAAAAAATCAAACTGGTGGATATTTCTTTCCCAGACATCGAAAAGTTCGACTTCCTACCTGAGCCGCGAGTTGAAGGCTTTAAGGCCTTTGTATCGATTATGGAAGGCTGTTCAAAATACTGCTCATTCTGTGTCGTGCCATATACCCGTGGTGAAGAAGTTTCACGTCCTTTAGATGACGTATTGGCTGAAATTGCGACTTTGGCAGAAAAAGGCGTGCGTGAAATTAGCTTGCTCGGTCAAAACGTAAATGGTTACCGTGGTGAAACTTTTGACGGCAAAATTTGTACTTTCGCAGATTTACTGCGCTTGGTTGCCGAAGTGCCTGGCATTGGTCGTATTCGTTACACCACGTCGCACCCACTTGAATTTAATGATGATTTAATTCAATGCTACCGTGATTTACCGCAAATGGTGTCGCATTTACACTTGCCTGTACAAAGTGGCTCGAATGATGTGCTACAAGCCATGAAGCGTAACCACGCCATTGATGTGTATATCGACAAGATTGCCAAATTACGTAAAGTGCGCCCAGATATGCATTTATCTAGCGATTTTATTATTGGCTTCCCTGGTGAAACCGATCAAAACTTTGAAGAAACTTATCAGTTTATTCAAGATATGGATTTTGACCACTCGTACAGTTTCATCTATTCAAAACGTCCAGGTACGCCTGCATCTGAACTTGAAGACACCACACCTGAAGATGTGAAAAAAGAACGTTTAGCCAAAGTTCAACAATGGATCAAACAATCGAGTATTGATAAGACCGATGCCATGCTGGGTACGGTGCAACGTGTCCTGATTGAAAATGTTTCTGACAAAGATCCAAACATTTTGGTCGGCACAGCAGACAATACACGTTTAGTAACATTTATTGGTGACCCTGCTTGGGTCGGACGCTTTGCGGAGATTGAGATTACCGAGATTAAAACTTTGAATTTAGTTTATGGTGAGCTCTTGAATCTTGAGCCTGACGTGGCGTAATGTAGGAGCTAAAGTCCAATAACAGATTAAGGAATTCTCTTGACTGCAGCGATTCGACGTACAGTAACTTTTCCTGGTATTTCAATGGAACGTTTAAAAAGCATGCTCGGTGCTTATAACGGACATTTGAAACAAATCGAACAACGCCTAGACGTCCAAATTTCCCATCGTGGTGACGCCTTTTTTATAGATGGGGAAATTGATGCAGTTGAGCGAGCCGAAACGCTCTTGCAACGCCTGCATGAAGAAGCGGAAAGCTCTGCACAAATCAGTGCAGACACGCTCCACATGATGATTCAAGGCAGTCAGACTGACCGCGAATTACAATCGGATGATGGGCAAGAGCATACTGGATTGGATGCTGTTTGGTTACAAACCCGCAAAGGCCGTATTAACCCACGCGGTGCCAACCAAAAGCGTTATGTTCAGCGTATTTTGCAAAGCGATATTTCTTTTGGTATTGGTCCTGCAGGTACAGGTAAAACCTATTTGGCCGTAGCTGCTGCCGTAGATATGCTGGAACGCAATGAAATTCAGCGAATTCTATTGGTGCGTCCTGCGGTTGAAGCAGGTGAAAAACTGGGTTTCCTACCTGGTGATTTAACCCAAAAAATTGACCCCTACTTGCGCCCACTTTATGACGCCCTATATGAAATGTTGGGTTTTGAGAAAGTGGCCAAACTCATTGAACGTCAAGTAATTGAAGTTGCGCCCCTAGCATATATGCGTGGTCGCACCCTAAATCACTCTTTTGTGATTTTGGATGAAGCGCAGAATACCACCCCTGAACAAATGAAAATGTTCCTGACTCGTTTGGGCTTTGGCTCTCGTGCGGTCATTACTGGTGACGTGACTCAGGTTGATTTACCACGTGGTCAGCAATCAGGTTTATCTCATGCGCTGCGTGTCTTGGAAAATGTGCATGAAATTCACATCACACGTTTCCACTCACGTGATGTAGTACGTCACCAGTTGGTGCAAAAAATTGTTGAAGCCTACGAAGGCTGGGACAGTGAGCAACAGCGTTTAAGTGCCGAAGCACGTGCTGAACGCAAAGCACGTCAGGAAGCTTTAATTGCGGAAAATGATGCCGCAGCAGATGCACAGCACTAGTGGCTGTGCGTTCTGCAACCTACTGAAGTATTAAGGATTCATTTTGAAACTAAGTCTAAGCCTGCAACAGGACATTCAAGCACCTGAGCTGGTATTAAAGCGCGCCTATCTTAAAAAAGTGGTGGAAACCACTTTAAGGCATATAGACACCCCAAGTGACTGTGAAATTGGGATTGCCTGTGTTGATCATGCAGAAAGTCTCAAGCTTAATCTGGAATATCGCAAAAAAGACAAATCGACCAATGTCTTGTCTTTCCCGAGTGATTTACCCGATGAAATGGCACAAGTGTTGCCAAGCTTTCCAATTGGTGATCTGGTGATTTGTATTCCTGTGGTTTTACAGGAAGCAGCCGAACAAGCTAAAACACCTTTGGCACATTTCACTCACATGCTGGTACACGGCACGCTGCATCTCATGGGCTACGACCATGAAACCTCAGATGAGGATGCCGAAGAAATGGAAGCTTTAGAAATTGAGATTCTTGCCAAGTTGGGTTTAGAAAATCCATACGTGGAAAGAGATTGAATTTGAAGTTCTAGAAAACTATAAAAATAGCGGGCTTAGGCTCGCTTTTTTGTTTACCCCTCCCTCTAACTCCCTCCCAACGGGAGGAAGAACACAGAGTAGAATCGTATGCGTGTATCACACAAAATTCCCTCTCCTTTCAGGAGAGGGTTAGGGGGAGGTGAATAATCATTAACGCACCTCAAACTCAGCTTCAGCAGGGTCAAAGCGCCACGTCCGCACAATCCGTAATTCAGAAATATCTTTCATTTTCGCATCGAATGCGCCAAAAGGTGCAGCCTTACGCACCGAAGCCTTCGCTGCTTCATCCAACATGGCATGACCTGAACTTTCAATTAAACGAATGGCACGAATCCCACCATTGCTGTTTAAAACTACCATTAAACGCACCTCACCCGCTAAATTCTGTGCTTTGGCCTGTTCGGGGTAATAGCGGTTGCCATAAAACTCGACTTTTTGACGGAATTTTTCCATATAGCCCGCAGTGTTATCTTGCTTGGCCTGAATTCCATCAATGGTTTTAATTTTTTGCTGACGGCTAAAGTTTTGTTGGCGTTTTAAATATTGCGCTTCAATACTGGCAACCATGGCCGCCTTGGCCTGAAACTGACTATTCAATTCCTGCATGGCTTTTTTACGCTGATTTTCTGCCGCCTGCTTTTGCCAACTAAGCGTGGTCATCAACACTTTTTCTTCAAAGTTTAATTCGCGCTGTTGCTGCATACGCTCTAAGCTTTCCAGCTGTTGTTCACCTGCACTTTGCTCAGTCATAGGTGCTGGCATGTCACTCGACATGCGATGTTCTTCTCGAAAAGTCCCCGAACCTTGCTGATCGGCCTGTGCTAAAAAGTCTGCATCTTCAACTTTTGTATCACTCATTCGTACCGATACCGCAATTTCTTTAACTGCGGCATCGCTTTGCTGTGGTGCAGCAAATTGTACAGCTAAAATCATCACGTGCAGCACAGCAGCCACGAGTAACGCAGCAGCAAAAATAGGGTCTTTCCACCACTCTTGTGAAGTAGGCATCAATTGAATTTTTTTTAGCATCACATTAATCCGACAAAATGTCCGATTCCCCAAGCCGCTAAATGCGGTATAAATCTAAGAGCAAGTTACTTTGAACAGATTTTACTTTTTTCAAAACTGCCAAGTTCATCAAAAAGCTGACTGCCGAATCTTAAAATATTAAAAATGGTGCAATTTATTTTGCTAAACTGCAAGCTTCTGTGCCTGTATTTTTAATACAATTCGATAAAATATTTGTATCTGAAAAGAATCAATGAACGACCTGGACGCCGTATGCAAAGCCTGATCACCAATATCTCTCAACGTATCCGACAAGTGTACCAAAAAGCGGAAGGATTTATTGAGGATGAACGTGAATTTCCATTATCTCAAGTCTTCTTAAATGCGACTTTTCAGCGCTTTGTGACTGATAATGTGAAAATGTTGCAAGATCTGCATGCAGACTTACACGATGACTGGTTACGCCTGTACGCCACGCTGGACTATAACGGTTTAAACATTACCCTTTCGGTTGATTTAAAACTGGTGCAGATGGAGCTGAATAAAAACACGCAGCTAATCGTGTTTGAACAAATCAGTGACACCCAAGTGATTGATGCCAGTTATCCAAGTGTTTTTCATAAAATTGCTGTGAAATGCGCCTTGTTCTACTATCAAAAAATACGCAATGACGACCCTTTGGGGATGATTTTAGAAAAACTGAAAGTCATTAAAGTCAAAGATGACCTACTGCATTTGGACTTAAACCGCTGGCTAGGTAAAAACCGCTCGATCATTGACACCTTAGGTAAAGTTCACGTGAATCACGCTGTATTACGTGAAGCCGAATTGGTACTGATGGGCAACGTCAATTTAACCGCGTTGTTCCGTAAAATGTCTGAAGAAAGACAGGATGATCTGAGTGAACCTCTTGAAGATACACAAGTGACACCATTGAAACAAAAACAAAGCTAATGCCTGCCTTGCTCATCGCATCTACTCAATTTGGTTAAATTTTGGAAGAGAATACATACAGGAAAACTACATAAGCCGTATATTTTCTAATTTTCTCTTCATATTCAATGCGTATAATGGCAACAAGCAAGCAAATTGCATCTCCCTACATACAGAGGAAATATCTCAGCAATGGCAAATCATGTATTGAAAACAATGGGTATGGCAGCCGGTGTGTCCACAGCACTGTTCTTGGCTGGTTTCTCTAGCCAAGCATTTGCCATGAGTCCTTTCCAAGCCAGTTACCAGTTTAACTACAATGGTAAAAACTTGGGTTCTGCAACACGTACCTTAAGCAAAACAGGCAATCAGTGGAATTATGTATTTGCAGCCAAAGCGGGTGTGATTGCATCTGCCACTGAAACCAGCCGTTTTACTTTTAATGACGGTAAAATTGGCTCGTCTAGTTTTAGCCGCAGCAGTAAAATTTTGGTGCATAACAACACCATGAATATTAATTTTAATCCTGCTGCAAAAACTATTAACACCAAAAAAGACAGCGATGCACGCTCTTTTGCATGGAAAGCAGGTGTGTTGGATGAACTCAATGCAGAATTGCAAATTCGTGAAGATTTAAAAAGTGGCGGTTTAAAGTCGAGCTACTATATTGCCGACAACAAAGAAGTTGAATCACGTCGCTTTATTAAACAAGGCTCAGAAAAAGTCAAAACCAATTACGGTACGTTTGACACTATTAAAGTAGTTCTTAAACACAACAAACCTAACCGTGATACGATTTTCTGGCTTGCACCAAAACTTGACTACTTACCTGTAAAAGTCACCCACCAAGACAAAGACAAGTCTTATGGATTATTGCTAACAGGTTATAAAGGCCCAACCAACTAATTCCAAACATAGCTGCTGAGCAAACTCGGCAGCTATTCACCATTTGGTAAATTGTTCTTGCATTTTTTCAGGTGCTTTTTAAAATACGCTTTTGCTTTGAAAAGCACCTGCCCTTGAGGATTCTCCCGTGCATGCACTAGAACAGAAAATTTTAGCTGAAGGTATCGTTTTATCTGAGACGGTTCTCAAAGTCGATTCTTTCTTAAACCATCAAATTGACCCTGTGATGATGCAGCAAATTGGTCAAGAATTTGCGCGTTTGTTTAAAGATGCAGGCATCACCAAAATTATTACTATTGAAGCATCAGGTATTGCACCTGCAGTCATGGCAGGTTTAGAACTGGGCGTTCCTGTAATTTTTGCACGTAAATATCAATCTTTAACTTTAAAAGATGATTTATACCGCTCTAAAGTGTTTTCATTTACCAAACAAACGGAAAGCACCATCGCCATTTCAAACAAACACATTCATGCGAGCGACAAAGTGTTGGTCATTGATGACTTTTTAGCGAATGGTCAAGCAGCACTAGGGCTGGCAGATCTGATTCATCAAGCCCAAGCAGAAGTGGTTGGTATTGGAATTGTGATTGAAAAATCATTCCAGTCTGGTCGTGAATTACTCTTAGAAAAAGGCTACCGTGTCGAGTCATTGGCCCGTGTTAAATCTTTGGCAAATGGTACAGTTGAATTTGTACGTGATTAAGCCTTGCTTGCAGAAGCAATAAATCTAGTCATGACACAAAATTAAATCTCAAAAAGAGCGCTACGGTGCTCTTTTTTTAGCCCTATTATTTTGCAAACTTAAGCAACTCATTTACATATATTTTATTTACAAAATGACAGCGCTACGCCATGCTGAACCTCTTAAACAATAGTGTGTAAATCTCTTAAATATCAAGAAGGGAAAGATTACTCACTCTTTTGACATCCTGCTTGCAGTTATGCAGACAGCATTAGTACAAGGCATTTTACAGTCATGACACAAGACAATCCGTTGATGGAACACAGTATCGTCTGTCCAAAGTGTGGCTCAACCCAAGTTGAAAAACGCGACCATGAACAAAGCTTACAAAAAATTGGTGGAGTCTTATTAGGCTCGGCAGGAACAGCGGCAGGAACTGTCGGCGGTGCAGCCTCTGGAGCATCAATTGGTGCTGCAATTGGTACTGTGGCAGGGCCACTAGGGGTGATTATGGGTGGTACCATTGGTACTTTTGTAGGTGCAATTAGTGTTGGAATCACTGGCGGCTTTTTAGGGCATCGCTTTGGTAAAAAGGCAGGTGTAATTGTCGACCAAAATATCTTTCTTGATTTTCACTGTCTGAAATGCAAACACCGTTTTAAAGAACAAATCAAACCAAGCCAATCTTAAACACACCAAACGCAGATTTTCATATAAAAAAGTGCTGTATAAAACAGCACTTTTATCACATCTTTTTATTATTTTACTTGCACATTTTCGGCTGCAATTACTGGCTTTTGAGCTGCTAAATATTGAACTTCTGCAGGTTGTTTTTGGGCTTGTTGTTCTTGGGGGAAGTTCAGACTATGTACAATTTCAGTTGCAGCTATGCTCGACCACGAACAGCCTAAACTCAATACAGCTAAACCGATTAACACTAACTTATTCATTTCCACTTTTCCTCAATCTCTCATTTTTACAGCAATCCATTGTGCTTAATACATATACCTGCACAAAAAATGCTGCGTGAACCGTGACAGAAAATTCTGCTTTTAAAGTGGCTATTAAATGTGAAAAGTAAAAGACTGAATATCACTAAAAATAGTGATTTTACGTGAAAAGTAATTTGTTTTTTGCATGAATAAAAATACTCAAATTACCGCAGCCAATGAAGCTCAAATACAATCAAGGTGTAAAACATTCTATTCGTTTTACACCTGAGTTAATGATTCAGAAAATTACATTCCTTGTAACTTTTTCACCATTTCGCCTAAACGTTGCCCTTGTGCTTCACACAAGATTTTTTCATCCTGACTCAAAGCCTGATCGTGGCGTGGGCCACTCACATGAGTTGCCCCATACGGTGTACCGCCTGTCTTGGTGTTGGATAACGCAGGATGTGCATTGTGCAAGCCCATGATCATCATGCCATGGTGAAAAAGTGGCGGTAACATAGTCAGTAAAGTGCTTTCCTGTCCGCCATGCATCGAACCTGAAGAGGTAAACACACAGGCAGGTTTATTATGTAACGCACCATTCAGCCACAGACTGGTGGTTTGATCCCAAAAGTATTTCATTTCTGATGCCATATTGCCAAAGCGTGTTGGCGAACCTAAGGCTAAACCTGAACAATTGGCCAGATCATCCAAAGTACAGTAAATATCGCCTTCTGCTGGAATACTTGGCTCAGCTTGTTGTACCACAGTTGAAATATTGGGTACGGTTCTAATTTTAACAGGCATGTCACTGGCCTCTACTCCATTGGCAATTAAATGTGCCATTTCCTTAGTAGAACCATATTTACTAAAGTACAAAACCAGAATATATGCTTGCATCATGCGAATAAATCAGACTAAAAATGAAAACTATACGGTATTTTGCTGCTTTTTTGGTTAAGCTTAAACATGAAAACACATAAAGATGATTAAAAATTGAGACAGCGACTGTATGATTGTTGAGTATTTAAAGAAACTGCCCTTCTATGACAAAAAATGGTTTCAATTTGTCTTATTTGTGCTGCGTCGCTTTGAAGCCGACCGCTGCCGTGAACAAGCAGGGTCTTTAACCTACACCACCCTGTTTGCGGTTGTGCCTATGCTGACCGTTTTTTTAGTGATCATCTCTTCCATTAAGGCACTTGAACCTGCACGCCAACAATTACAACAGCTGATTTACAGTAACTTTTTACCTAAAACTACCATCGCGTTCGACAAAGCCTTAAGTGCTTTTACTGATAAATCTAGCAACCTCACGATTATCGGGATTCTGTTTTTATTCATTACCACAGTGATGATGCTGACCAGTATTGAAACCGTGTTTAATCGTATTTGGCGTGTCAAAGAAACCCGTGGTGGCATTATGGGTTTTATGCGTTATTGGACCATTATTTCTTTAGGGCCTATTTTACTGGGTAGTGCCTTTGTTATTTCATCCACTCTGGCATCTATGAATGTTCTCAGCAATAACTTTGCAGGTTATGAGCTCAACGGTGCGTTTATTTTATGGCTGATTTCATTCGCACTGACTGTTTTAGGCTTTTTTATTCTAAACTGGACGATTCCCAACCGTAGTGTGCCTGTAAAAGCCGCCCTAATTGCAGGTGTTTTTAGCGCAGTGGTGTTTGAATTATTAAAAAACCTGTTTGGTTTTATTATGTCCAACTTCACCAGCTATGAGCTGATTTATGGTGCATTTGCGGCTGTGCCTATTTTCTTACTGTGGATTTTTCTGTCTTGGAACATCGTACTCTTAGGTGTCGAAATTAGTTATGCCCTGACCGCATTTGAAGCCAGTCGAGAAAAAAAATGCCATCCCCTACTTATGCTTTTAGACTTGCTGGAATTGTTCTATAAAAAGCAAATGCGTGGCGAGAGTGTAAGCGAAGCAGAAGCACTAGATGTTTTAGGCCGCAATGAAATTGGACGCTGGCCATCTTATGTGTTGATGTTGGAACAGCAAAATTTAATTAAGCGCACTGAAAATGATGAATTCGTGTTGGTGCGTAATTTGTCTCAGGTGGATTTTTGGAGTTTTTATTCAAAATTACCTTACTCTTTACCACGCCGTCAGGAGTTAGCCAATGTGTATCCTGATGATGAATGGATGCAAAAACTAGGGCCTATTTTAATTGAATCTGACGACTACTTAGCTGCCAAACTTTCCATTCCGTTATCTAAAATTTTTGAAGCGAAATAACGGCTAATCTAGATCATTTCAATTTTTGGCACAAACCATCTTCAAGTTTAGGTATGCAATTCCCTAAGTCGCTTGAAGATGGTTTTTGCTTGATTGCAGATAAAGTCTGACAAACCACAACCCAACCGAATTCAAACCGAGCAGCACAGCTTATTTGCTTTGCATTACCTGAGTTTTATTTTTAAACCAACCTTGTGCATTGACCATCAACACGCCCAACATGACCAAAATTGCCCCGACGATAAAACTTTGACTCAGACTTTCATTCAATAACCAAACACCAAACAACACCCCGAATAAAGGCGTTAAAAATGAAAATACGCCTAAGCTAGAGGCTAAATATTGCTTCAACAACCAAAACCAAGCCAAATAGCTAATAAATGAAATCAACACAGCATGAAAAACCAAACTTGCCCATGCAATAGCAGTCCAATGAATGTCTGCTTGCCCGAGTGCATACGCCATAGGCAATAAAATCAGAAAGCCACCTACCAATTGATAAAACAGGGTTTGCGTTGCAGGTGCTTCAGACAAACGGCTTAAACGTACAGCTATCGTGGTGGCTGCCCAAAGCATACCTGCACTTAAGGCCAGTAAATCACCAAAAAGCATTTGGCTGAAGTCTTGCTGTTGAGATTCAGCACGCCACAAAAACGTAACCGCAATCCCGACAAAAGCCAAAATAATTCCGCTCCACTGCAAAGGAGATAACTGCTCTGCAGGTAGTTTCCAATGTAAGCCTAAAGCCACAAAAATAGGTGCGGTATATAGTAAAACCACCACGTGCGAGGCAGAGGTATATTGAATAGCTTGCCCTAGCATAAAAAATTCTGCGGCAAACAACACCCCGACCAATATGCCGGGATACACATATTGCGCTGCAAGCAATTGCGTATTTCTTGCCATCCACAACAAAGGCAACACCATGATGGCAGATAAACCTGAGCGTAATGCCAATTGCATTAATGGAGAAATATCAGGTGCGGCCAGCTTCAGCACTACTTGTTGTAAACCCCAAAAGACGCACAAAATAAGCATCATACTGCTGGCTTTTGCATCTAGTGCTTGGCGTGAACTCATGGCTGAACCTGATTTAAATAAAAAAATAGACTTTCAAATAAGCGGCGAACTCAACCCAAATAGCATGGATGATTAAATACGCTTGAGTAGGTGAAATATTTTGGCATTATGCGTGAGTTTGCATAAAAAAAGCGACCTTAAAAGATCGCTAATTTTAAATAAGATATGGGCTTAATCGTCTGTTGCAAAAGCAATATCACTGAGTCCGGCTTCACTCGCACGTGACATTACTTGCGCTACAGTATCATAACGCGCTTCTTTGTCGGCTCTTAACACCACCGTTGGTTGCTGTGCTTGCTGACTGGCACTGTTAAAGCGGGTTTGCAATTCATCTAAGCTAATAATTTGATCATCCCACGCCACTTCACCATTGGCATTGATACTGACCTGAATTTGATCAGGTGGTAAATCTACAATCTCTGCAGTCGTTTGCGGCAAGGTTAATGGTATAGATGGGTTGGCAACGGTCGCTGTCACCAAAAAGATGATCATCAATACCAACATAATGTCGATCAGGGGAATGAGGTTCATCTCATTCATGCCTGAGTCGTTGTCTTCACCCAATTGAAAAGCCATTAAACCTGACCTCCCACTAAACTTTGTTGTGTTGCTTTCACTTCTGTTTTTTGCACAGATGAATCTTGCTGCAACATGGTATCAATCAACAAGCTGTGTGCATGATCTTGCAGATTGTTCGATAAGGTACGGTTCACGCGTGAGCAAATGTTGTAGGCAATCACTGCTGGAATTGCGACTGCCAAACCAAAGCCTGTCATAATTAAAGCTTCACCCACTGGGGTTGCGACTTGTGCCAGTCCTGCCTGCCCACTTTTACCTACGGCAACCAGTGCATGGAAAATTCCCCAAACCGTACCGAATAAACCGACAAACGGTGCAAGTGAGGCAATTGTACCCAATACCGACACCCCTTTTTCTGCCGATGCTTTTTCTACAGAAATTTGACGCAATAGGGCCTGTTCTGCAACCGCTTTGCGCTGTTCAAAACTTAGTGGCGCCAGTTTTGCCTTAAGCTGATTTAAAGCCTGAGACAGTTGAGCATAAGCTTGTTGCTTCAATTGGCGCGTGCCCATCAAACGTAATGCGAAGATGGTCCATGTCGCAATCGACATCGCCAATAACACGAAATACAGTGTTTTGCTGACTGCATCTGCATGTTGCCAATAGACGGAAAAGTTCATACTCGAACTCCTGTTAAGGTTAGCCGTTAGGGTTCAATGTCAATTCAAAAGGCTGCTCAGCACGAATTGGATAAGCAACGCCATTTTCTTTGTACGGTTTGAATTTTGCACTACGCACAGCGCGTAAAATCTTTTGATCTAAAGCAGGTAAACCACTGGAACGGGTGATTTGTGCATGGGTAATTGCGCCTTTTTCATTGGCCTCAATGAGAACTACCACTGTTCGGGTTTCACCTTGTAAATCGCGGTTACTATAAGTTGGTTTTGGTGAGCGACTCCATTGCACCCCTGACCCACCAATTGAAACTGTTTTAGGTGCGGCTGGCACGACAGGTGCGGGTGCAACAGGCGCAGGAGTTGGTTTAGGTGCGGCTTGTACCACCTTAGTTTCAGTCACTGTCGCTACAGGTGCAGGTTTCACAACACGCTCGACAGGTTTTTCTACGGGTTTTGCCACAGGCTTAGGCGCTTCCGCTTTTTTCACCTGCTGTACTTTTTCCACTTTTTTAGGTGGCGGTGGTAACGGTTTTTCTACCACTGGCACTTCTTTCACTGGCTGCGGTTTTGGTTTTTCTGGTTGCGGCTCAGCTTTAGGTTGTGGCGGCAAAGGTTTTGGAGGTTCTTGAATTTTTACAAAGCGGACTTTTAAAGGTTCTTTTTCTATTGGCTTTAAGCTTGGGGTTGGCATCTGCCCCAATGCCCACAACACGCCCACGTGTCCCAATGCAACCACGGCTAAAGCTGTTACAACTTTCTTTTTCATGGTGTGGGATGTATGCGTCATAGCGTTGGGAGATTGGTTCATTAAAGTCAGCGACCTTGAAAAGCAATTGCCAAACCATCACAGCTTATACGATCAAACTGATCGGTTAGCACAATTAAAGTAACGCAATAATAAATGAGAAGTGTTTTCATTTGCAACTATTTTTTAATAACACATGTGAACAATCACACATTATGCTTATTAATACACAATTAAAATAAATGTTATAACATTACAATTATAGTATAAAAAAACATGCCTAGACGGCATGTTTTTTGTTCAATCTTGAGATGGCTTTACACCCTATTGAAATACAACAGTTTTGTTGCCATCTACAATAATACGGTCTTCTAAATGCCATTTGACTGCACGAGCCAGTACATTACGTTCAACGTCCTGCCCCAATTCGCGCAACTGATCTACCGTAAAGTCATGGTTTACACGCTCTACATCTTGCTCAATAATCGGGCCTTGGTCTAGGTCTGCAGTCACGTAGTGTGCCGTTGCACCAATCAACTTCACGCCTTTTTCATAGGCTTGTTTGTACGGGTTTGCTCCCACAAAGGCCGGCAAGAAAGAGTGGTGAATATTGATCACTTTCATTTCCCACTTAGACACAAACTCTTCATCCAGAATTTGCATATAACGCGCCAATACCAGCAAATCATTGCCTTGCATCAATTCATCAATTTGAGCATAAGCTTCACGTTTATTTTCTTTATTTACAGGTACCACTTCAAATGGGATACCAAAATTTTCTACCGCTTCACGCAATGTGTCATGGTTCGACACTACTTTGGTAATTTCACACGGTAAACCGCCACGTGAATGACGCCATAACAACTCAAGCAAAGCATGATCGACTTTAGACACCAAAATGCCGACTTTTTTCACATCGCTGACTAAGGCCAAACGCCACTGCATGTCATAGCGTTCTGCCACGTTAGATGCAAACGTTTGCAATAAGCTTTCTTTACGGCTTTGCAAATGATCCAGCTCAAACTCAACCCGCATGAAATAACGCCCGCCCTGTGCTTCTGTTGCGTATTGATCAAGCGCAGTAATGTTAGCTCCCTGATGATACAAAAAGCTTGATACAGCCTGCACAATACCCGGTTTATCTTCACAGGTAATCAGTAAACGTGCAGTATTCGCAGTCGTCATATTCATGTTGTTTTAAGTCACTACTTGGTTAAATTGAAAAACAAGCCGAGTATTCTAACGCGTTTCTCAGACATTCTAAATAGCCATTCACAGCCGCTTAGTCGGCTTGGGTATTTTTACTGGATGATAAACTTGCAAACAGTTCAGATGAACCCAATGTTTCCAATAATCGCTCATAAGTCGCACGGCTTTCACCACGTAAATATGCCCCCTCAAGGAACAACATTTGACGCAAAGCCTGCCATACCCATTTTTCTTCTAAATGATTGGAATCGGTAATGTGACCCGACATATATAAGAAGTTGGTCCAGTTGGTCAGCACAATCCAGATATTAATAATTAAGGCTTCAATTTCCGACTCGGTCATTTGCATGAGTCCTGCATCCACAAAGGCCTGATAAATTTTCTGCCCCTGCTGCATGACCTGCCCTGCAAAACGCGGATACATTTTGCGGAAATCTTCATTGGTTTCGACCAAGTGATAGACATCACGATGCAAAAAACGATAGGCCCATAACTGACTACTGAGTACCTGAAAATAACGAATTTTATCGTTGGCATCCAACCCACGGCTTTCAGGTAAGGCCAACATTTCTAAAGTTTCCTGCTGGTATTGCTCCATCAACTCTTTAATAATTTCGTTCTTATTGCGGAAATGGTAATACAAATTCCCTGGGCTCATGCCCAATTCAGCCGCAATATGATTGGTTGTAACTGAACGCTCACCACGCTCGTTAAACAATTGCAAACTCAATTGCAAAATACGTTCTTTGGTTTTCAACGTTTTGGTTTGTGACATCCTAAAAACAACCATTCTTTAAAATTTGGGGGAGCGAAAACATAAAGTCACTTGACTGTTTAGAGTAAATACTCTAAAAACTAACTTATATTGCTTTTATTGAATGGTAACATGCCATGAACAGTCAAACAAAAACAACTTCAATGACCCCTCATTCACCCGATTTACAACGTCTGGATGATATTTTGGCATTGCAGAAATATGCGTATCAACGTAATCCTGTCCCAAGTGCCAAAGAACGCATTGAGCGTTTAGCTCGCTTAAAACGTGTCATTGTGAAATATCAAGACCAATTTGCTGAAGCGATTAATCGTGACTATGGCAACCGTGCCATTGCAGAAACTAAAATTGGCGAGCTGCTGACTTGTTTAGAACATATCAAATACTACAGTAAAAACCTAAGCAATTGGATGAAACCGTCTAAACGTCAAGTCGGAATCATTCACCAACCTGCAAAAGCATGGGTACAGTATCAGCCTTTAGGGGTGATTGGCATTATTGCACCATGGAATTATCCATTATTACTGTCTTTAGGCCCACTCATTTGTGCTTTGGCTGCAGGTAACAATGCCATGATCAAAATTTCCAGTGCCTCGACCCATTTTGGTCGGGTATTGGAAAATGCCTTGAGTGAAGCGTTCCCACAAGAACTGGTGGCAGTGATTAATGGCGGTGGTAATCTTTCTGACGCCTTCAGCCATTTACCTTTTGACAAAATGATTTTCACAGGCTCTACCGAAGTCGGTAAAACGGTAATGGCTGCAGCATCCAAAAACTTAGTTCCTGTCATTTTAGAACTTGGTGGAAAATCACCTGTTTTGGTTCACCCTTCTAGCGACATGGCCGATGTTGCTCAACGTCTTGCCGTAGGTAAACTTTGGAACGCAGGTCAAACCTGCGTTGCGCCTGACTATATGTTCCTGCCTAAAGGTAAAACTGCCGAATTTATGGAACATTTTGAACGCTATGTGACGGAAATGTATCCACACATTCGTGACAATCAGGACTATACCGCCATTATTAATGACAAACAGTACCGCCGTTTGCAAGGTTATTTGGAAGATGCCCGTGAACGCGGTGCCAATATTATTGAAATTAATCCGCAAAGTGAAAATGTCGCTGCAACCCGCAAAATGGCGCCTACCGTACTGACCAATGTCAGCCCAGACATGCAAATTATGCAAAACGAAATCTTCGGGCCAGTGCTACCTATCTTAGAATATGATCAAATTGATGATGTAATCGAGTTTATTAATAGCCGACCGCGTCCTCTTGCTTTATACTATTTCGACTTTGATCAGGCGCGTGCCGACTATGTCGCACAGCGAACCCATTCAGGGCATTTCGGAATCAATACTGTATTGACCCACGTTGCACAAGATGACCTACCGTTTGGCGGTGTTGGCGCATCAGGGATGGGGAAATATCACGGTCCTGAAGGTTTTTTCAGCTTATCACATGAACGGTCGGTAATGTCTAATCCGAAGCTATATAGCTTGAAGTTCATTCTTCCCCCATTTGATAAGCCGATTCATCGATTGATTTCGAAGACGCTGCTTCGCTAACTGATCAAGGCATGAGCTATCAAACTAGCTCATGCTGTTTTTGAAGAAAATCGCTTGTCTTTTAAGCGTATTTTTGATATAAAACGCCCCTTGAATGAATTCATCCGTTTATTTTTGACTGGCCATACAGATTTGCTGTTGGCTAAATCAATGGAGTTACACCATGTCTAAGGTTTGCCAAGTTACCGGCAAGCGTCCAGTCGTTGGTAACAACGTCTCACACGCCAACAACAAAACTAAGCGCCGGTTCGAGCCGAACCTGCACAACCACCGTTTCTGGTTAGAAAGCGAAAAACGTTTCGTACGTCTTCGTTTAACCACTAAAGGTATGCGTATTATCGACAAATTGGGCATTGAAAAGGTTGTTGCTGACCTACGTGCTCAAGGTCAAAAGATCTAAGTAAGGAGTCAAGACAATGCGTGATAAGATTCGCTTAGTGTCTACAGCGGGTACTGGTTATTTCTACACCACTACTAAAAACAAACGTACTATGCCGGAAAAAATGGAAATCAAAAAATTTGATCCAAAAATCCGTCAACACGTGATTTTCAAAGAAGCTAAAATCAAATAATTTTGGCTTTTTAAAAAAACGACCTGAATTAGGTCGTTTTTTTTGCACTTTTTTTGCCCCACTTGTTAAAATTTCCTCGCATTTTTCTTTTGGCACTGTTTGTGCTTGTCTTCACATAAGGTTAACCATGGCTTCAGGAGTTTCTCGTGCCGCATGATGTAGAACTCATTATCTTACTTGCCGTTGGTTTTGGCTTGGCGCTGGTATTTGGTTATATCGCTGCTCGTTTACGCCTGCCGCCGCTCATGGGCTATTTAATTGCTGGGGTGATCATTAGCCCCAACACCCCCGGAATTGTTGCCGACATCCATTTAGCCAACCAACTGGCAGAACTTGGGGTAATGTTCCTCATGTTTGGCGTGGGCATGCACTTTTCCCTGAACGATCTCATGCAAGTCCGACGTATTGCCCTGCCTGGTGCAATACTACAAATTGCAGTGGCGACCTTATTGGGTGTGGGTGTGTCGATGATGTGGGGTTGGAGTTTTGGCTCTGCGCTCATCTTTGGCTTAAGCCTGTCCTGTGCCAGTACCGTTGTTTTGCTCAAAGCCTTAGGAGATCGCGGCTTACTTGACTCCGTTAACGGTAAAATTGCTGTGGGTTGGTTATTGGTTGAAGACTTAGTGATGGTCTTGGCCTTGGTACTGCTTCCCGCAACAGCCGTATTACTGGGTGGACAAGCCATTGAAGGTGCAAATGATGAAAATATCTGGCTAACTTTGGGGCTAACCTTACTTAAGGTCTCAGGCTTCATTGCCTTTATGCTCATTGTGGGCAAACGCCTTGTGCCCTTTATCATGCAAATTGTGGCGCGGTTGGGCTCTCGGGAACTGTTTACCCTAACTGTAGTTGCAGCAGCGGTATCAATTGCCTTTGGTGCCTATAAAGTCTTTGGCGTATCGATGGCGCTCGGTGCATTCTTTGCAGGTATGGTGGTGAAAGAGTCTGACTTTAGCCATCGTGCCGAAGAAGAAACTCTTCCACTACGTGAAATTTTCTCAATCCTGTTCTTTGTAGCCGTGGGCATGCTGTTTGACCCACGTATTTTAATTGAAGAACCGATACACGTACTGGCTGTGGTTGCCATTATTATGGTGGGTAAAACCATTGCAGCAATGGCGTTGGTGCTGTTCTTCCGCTACCCACTCAACACGGCCTTAACTGTAGGTGCAAGCTTAGCGCAAATTGGTGAGTTCTCCTTCATTTTGGCAACCTTAGGCGTATCGCTACAACTGTTGTCGCTGGAAGGCCAAAACCTGATTCTGGCAGGAGCACTCATTTCTATTACACTCAACTCTTTTGTTTTCTCTGCAATTGAACCCGTGCAAAACTGGATTCGGGAACGCTCTTACTTGGCACGTTTACTGGAACGTAGCAGCGACCCATTAGCGATGCTACCCGATGAAGTCTCACAGGACTATTTACGTGATCAGGTCGTGATTGTTGGACATGGTGAAGTCGGACGTCGTATTACCCAAAACCTCATGGCTGAAAATATTAAGGTCGTGATTGCCGAAGAAAACCGTGAAATTGTAGAAGATTTGCGTGCCAAAGGCATTGCTGCGGTCAGCGGAGTTGCGACAGAAGCAGGTGTGCTGATTCAGGCGCATATCCAGCATGCAAGACTGTTGGTGCTTTCGCCTATGGATATTCTGGACATTCATAAAATTGTGGATATTGCCAAAACCCTCAACCCTGAAATTCAGGTCTTGGTTTGTGCAGAAAGCAAAGCTGAAGCCGAAGTGATTCGTAAGGACAACATTGGTGAGGTGTATTTCGCCAAAGAAGAAATGGCGAAAAATATGAGTAATTATATTTTAAATCAAATTGAAATTGCGCATCATCAACCACCAACGCATTAAGCCAAGTTTGGACTTATGGCGATCTAAGCCAGATATAAAACAAACAAAAAGCGCACTTTAAACAGTGCGCTTTTTATATGAACGATTGCTTTCTCTGCTGATCTAGCAAGTTCACTAAAGCATACAGATCAACTCATAAATTTTGGCTGCTCATCCACAATTTCTGCATGCCACTCATTGACCTGTTTTTCCAACAAGCCAAATAATGCCGCCTGAATCATGTGCTGGGCAACAACAGCAGTCTGATCACCCAATAAGGCTTTGACTTCGTCATTGAACTGGATTTTCACTAACGGCTCTTTCTCTGAGCCTGCATTACGCAATGCCAACTCACCGCCTTCAAGCTGCACCAGCTCCAAAATAGCTTCCTGATTACCAAATAATTCTTTCAATTGCTCTATAGACATATATCCTCCATGCTCGACATGGCGGCAAAGGCGCTTGCACTTTGCATCGTTCAGAATATTTATATCGGGCTGATCAAAAATTTTTCAAGGGCTATTGGTCAGCTTAAAACTCCACCATCTCATTGCGAAAACCATCAATCAATTGGGTCAAATCTCGATGCCATTCGCGTAAAATTTTGGTGTCTGGCAACCATGCTTGCGGCGTTTGCGTGACTTTAATAATTAAATTAGATGATGTTTCATCTTCAGGTTCAGGCGCACTCGGTTCTGGTGTGTACTGACACAAGCGATACGCTCGCTTTAACTCTGCAATAAAGCCCGATTTACTCAGTTGCTGTAAAATAGCCACTTCAGGGGAAATCTGCCCTTTTGCGGCCATTAATTCTTCAATCGATTTAAGGGTCGGATTGCTGTCATTCAGGCGATAATAGCGTACCAATTCCTGCAAAAAAGCCAGTACTGCACCATGCAAATGAAATACCGCAGCTTCACGATGCGCCTGTGCTTGCTGAACGTGTTCGGTTTGTTCTGCCTGTTGGCACGAAAGGCGTGCGAAATATAATTTCTGATTGGTACGATCTGCATGAAAACGAGCAACACGAGACATGAGCCTTTCCTCAATTTAGCGGTCTAAGAGCTTTAGATTAAACCGATTTTTACACGATTCCCAATAAAAAATAGACTGTTTTTATACAACCTAAAATGCGCACCAATACAATACATACATCAGAATTTACATTAAAAAATACGCATAAAAAAGGAGCACTTTTTGCTCCCTTTGAACTATTTTGAGGCAGGCTTATCTTCCGCCACTTTGACTCGAATACCATGGCCATGCAGACGCAGTGTGTTCAAGCCTTTAATGGCTTTCACAGCTTCACGTGCATGCGGCATTTCTACAAATGCAAATCCTTTCGATTTTCCTGTTGCCGCATCCAGCACCAACGTACAAGATTCAACTGTGCCGTATTCCTGAAAAAGTTTTAATAACTCTTCTTCAGTAACCGTGCGCTCTAAATTACGAACTAAAATTTTCATCTTACAACCTTAAAATAGGCAAAAAACATCAAAAAGCACTCGCCTACTCTACTTTTTGCAGGAAACCATGTGACATAGTTTAATCGAGATCAATGCCAAAATCTAAATTAATCGCTTGACGTTCCACCAAAGCACTTTTAACTGTTTGCTGACGGGGACGGTGATGGGTTTCCATGCTACACAACTGACGTGTCAAATCATTCAAGAAATAACTGTCTAGCTTGCGCCCCTGTTCGTCTACCGTGTCACGCGCCCACAAATTCAGATTTTGTTTGGTTAAAATCAGTTCATTTTGGGCACGGGTCAAAGCCACATACAACACGCGACGTTCTTCTTCAATATCATCAAAACTGCCTTGCGCCCGTGCGTGTGGATACTGCCCCGGTGTCACATTGGCCACATAGCACACTTTTTGTTCTGTACCCTTGGCAGAGTGAATCGTAATCAAAGTGACAACATCAGTATCTGACTGACGTTCAATTTCTGAAATAGATACAGGATCGAGTACGTACTCTTCTAAAAATTCACTTAACTGCGCATGCTTAGCCGCCAATTGTTGCACCAACTGAAAATCGCCCTGACGACGATTCCAGTCTTTTTTATAATTTTCTGCCAATTGTTCCTGAATAGCTTCAATCCCCAAACCGACACAAGCAGCAACTTCATGCCGTAAAACGTCCATCTGCTTCATAATCAGTAAAGTTTTTTCAGGCAATTTTCCAAACTTTTCCAACTTTTCAATAATTTTATCCATGCTCGGTTCAAGCAATAGTTGTTGGGCCAACTTACTTGCACCGACATCACCCACGCCATTCCATAAGGTCAGAAAACGCATCCATGCAATATCATCTAGAGGATTGGCAATGACCCGCAATAAACTGAGCAAGTCTTTCACATGCGCGGTTTCCAATAACTTCATGCCACCAATAAAACGATACGGCACACTTGCCGCAATACATGCTGCTTCAATATGCCGTGCGGCAAAACTGGAGCGTACCAACACCATGTGATCTGACCACGGTGCACCTTCCAAGAAATGTCGCTCTTTAATATCAATGGCGATCCATTTGGCTTCATCAAACTCATTTGGAAAAATATGTATTTTCGGCTTGATGCCATCACCACGATACGCTTGCAATCGTTTGTTATAGCGAATTTCACTTTGCTCCAGCAACCAGTTAGACAGGTCTAATATTTCCTGTGTGGAGCGATAATTTTGTTCCAGTTTAAAAATTTGAGCATTCGGCACACGTTCAGTGAAATGATGAATATTTTCAAAATCCGCACCACGGAAACCATAAATCGACTGCGCATCATCACCCACGCAAAACAGGTTGACCCGATCTTTTAAGGGTTCAAGCAATGCCCATTGCAAAGGATTGGTGTCCTGCATTTCATCGACCAGCAAGTGCTGACAAATGGATGCGACATAATCGACCAGACCTTCAGATTGTGCCAATGCAGAAGCCACCACAGCCAAAATATCGTCATAATCTAGAAAACCACGCGCACGTTTACGGCTTTCATATTCCTGCATGATCTCGGCAATTTGGTCTTTCATTGCCAAATATTCAGGCTGTTGTTTTTCTAATGCCACACTCAATTTTTGGCGGGTATTTCGTGCAAAAGAATATAAGTCACATAATTCTTGAGGCTTAGGCAACTGACTTGGGTTTTTCTTATCATCTTTGCCACGAATTAAACGGAACATCATTAACTGATCATCACGATCAATAATTGAAAACTGCTCTAAGCCAAATGCTTTAGGGATACGGCGCAGCAAATACATACAAAAAGTATGGAAAGTCGAAGCACGCAAGCCCTTAGCTTGCTCACCCAGTGCTAACTCAACCCGCGCCACAATTTCACTGGCTGCACGACGGGTAAAAGTCAAAATTTGAATCTGATTAGCAGGAATACCCTGATCAATTAAATACGCTGCACGTGCCACAATGGTTTTGGTTTTGCCACAGCCTGCCCCTGCCAAAACCAGACTATGTTGATGTGCTGTGGTGGCTGCTTGTTTTTGTTGGGGGTTCAATTCATCAATTAGGCTGGCTAAACTCATAGTGACTCATCGTGCTAGGTGGATGAATAGTTTAACAGATCGGTTTGAGAATAAGCCCACGAATATCAATAGCACATTTCATACACTCAGCATACTTTTGCACAGGCTGTATCGTGAGTTGTGGATAAGTACAGGTTTATCCTCAGGCTTATTTCCAGCCCAGTTCAATAGCGGTAATTTCGTTGATGCGTGTTTGCTCCAACGACTCAGGCATTTTACTTTTGCTTTGTGAAAGCGGGATATAGCCTGCCATTAACTCGGCTTGCTGCTGTGGATATAAAGGCTGTTGATTCGGTGCTGCATAGCCAATCGGGTAAATTGGCTGACCTGTTGCCAAGTCGTATTTGTCTGTTGCACCAAATGCATGTAGTAATTCATGCACCATCACCATGGTATTGCGCTGGCTGTGCGCATTGGAGGCGAATAAATTTACTGAGCCAATTTTGCCTTTTTGCAGTGCGGTGGAGTGTTTTAAAATTTGGGTTTGGCTTGGATCATAATAATTCAGATACAGCGTCACAGTTGCCGCACCATCACTCCCCTGTCTTTGCTGCCAAGCATAAAAACGAAACTTTAAACTCCAAAGAACAGTACTGAGTAAAGAGGCATCCGTCGGGACTTTAGGCGGCAACTGCTTAAGTTCACGGCCTAACTTAAAATACAGCGCAACTGGTTGGTCGCGATACTGCTGTGATGCTTGTTTAAGATAGTCTTGTGCTGTGTTTAAATTAGCAATATTTAAGCCATTGATATAATTTTGTGTGTTTGTCCGTCCATCGGCATTAATGGGGTGTAATAATACGATGATCGGCTTAGTCCAGTCTTGATTCTGATCACGCCATGCATTGACTGCAACAACCAGTAAAACCAGCAATAAGCATAAAATTCGGATTTTTTTCCACATAACACCAGCACGCCTGTTTTCTTCTTTTACTAATTAATTGTGTGTTCAATTGAATAAAAAATGCTGACCGAAGCCAGCATTTTTATTTTGGGTGATTAAGCCTCAACCCATTTACCGTCTTGGTAAACCAATGACCATTTGGTTTGTTTGCCTTCAGGCGTTTCTGAACCAATATATTGCGCTTGGTTTTTACGGCTAAATTTCACCAAAGTTGGATTACCTTCTGGGTCTGCATCGGGTGCTTGCAAAATAAATTGATATTTTGGATCAAGCTGTTCTGCTACCGTACGCAACTCAGCCACTTTCGGGGCACGGGTTTCACGCACTTTCGGGAACTTGCTAGCTGCCAAGAATAAACCTGCTGCACCATCACGTAGTACAAAAAAGTCATCGTGTTTGGTCGAGCGTAAATGCTCCATTTTAATTGGATCAACGCGCGGTGGCGCAGGTTGACCATTCTTGAGCACTTTACGCGTGTTTTCACAACTGTTGCAGGCAAAATAAGGGCCAAAACGACCTGTTTTCAGCTGCATTTCGCCATCACACTTGTCACAAGGAATGGTTGGACCATCATAGCCTTTAATTTTGAACTCGCCTTCTTCAAGCTCAAAACCTGAACAGTCTGGGTTATTCCCACAAATGTGCAGTTTACGACCGCCATCAATTACATAACTGTCCATGGCTGTTTCACAAATTGGACAGCGCTTTTTAGACATCAAATCTGCGGTTTCAGCGGCATCATCATCGGATAAGGCGGCAAGTGATTCTACAGGTGTCAGGTTCAGCGTTCCCTTACAACGCTCTTTCGGTGGCAAGTTATAGCCTGAGCAGCCTAAGAATACGCCTGTCGTACCTGTACGAATCTGCATTGGTCGTGAGCATTCTTTACAATGTACTGCATCGACCTCTACAGGCAAGTTACGGCGCATGCCTTGTTCGCCCTGTGCATTGGTTAAACGCTGTTTGAAATCGCCATAAAAACTGTTAAGCAAATCTTTCCAGTTACGTTCACCATCTGCAACTTTATCTAGCTGACCTTCAAGGTCTGCAGTAAAGTCATAGTTCATCAAGTTATTAAAGCTTTCATCCAAACGGTCGGTTACAATCTCGCCCATTTTTTCTGCAAATAAGCGACGATTTTCCAGTTTCACATAACCACGGTCTTGAATGGTCGAAATAATCGCAGCATAGGTCGATGGACGCCCAATGCCTTTTTTCTCAAGCTCTTTGACCAAAGAAGCTTCGGTAAAACGTGCAGGCGGTTTAGTAAAGTGTTGCGATGGATCAAGCTTTTCTAATTTAAGAATTTCACCCACTTTAACGGCTGGCAACAGCACATCATCATCCGATTTGTTTTGGCCACGCACTTTGGTAAAGCCATCAAAAACCAGTGTACGGCCTTTGGCTTTTAACTCTACGCCATTGGCATCGACTAAAATGGTAGATGACAAATATTCTGCAGGCGTCATTTGACAGGCAACGAACTGACGCCAAATTAGGTCATACAAACGCTGTGCATCACGCTCTACCCCCACCAAACTGTCACCTTTCAGCGCAACATTAGATGGACGAATTGCTTCGTGCGCTTCTTGTGCGCCTGCTTTATTGCCATAACGGTTAGGTTTTGCGGGTAAATATTTTTGACCAAACTCGGATTCAATATGTGTGCGTACCATATTTACGGCATCATCACTCAAGAACGTCGAGTCCGTACGCATATAGGTAATAAAACCTGCTTCATACAGACGCTGTGCCAACATCATGGTTTTCTTGACAGAAAAACCAAGACGGGTACTGGCTGCTTGTTGCAGCGTTGAGGTGATATACGGTGCGCTCGGATTAACTTTGGTTGGCTTATCTTCACGTGCAGATACGGTGTATTGCGCATCTTTAATCAAGTTCAGTAAAGCATCGGTTTCGGCTTTATTGCGTAACTTGAGGGTTTTACCCGCTTGCTTCACCGCTTCTAGGCGAATGTCATCTTTTGCAGATTTAGTATCCGCAAACACTTGCCAGTATTCTTCAGGGACGAAAGCACGAATTTCACGCTCACGTTCTACCACCAATTTAACCGCAACAGACTGCACACGCCCTGCCGATAAACCACGGGCAATTTTTTCCCATAACAGTGGTGAGATCATAAAGCCAACCACACGGTCTAAGAAACGACGTGCTTGTTGTGCATTGACTTTATTGGTATCTAAACGTGCAGGGTGCTTAAACGCTTCCTGAATGGCATTTTTGGTAATTTCGTTAAACACCACACGCTGATAACGTGAGTCATCGCCACCAATGACTTCTTTTAAATGCCATGCAATGGCTTCCCCTTCACGGTCCAAGTCCGTTGCGAGATAGACTTCATCGACCTGCGATGCCAGTTTTTTTAATTCCGCAACGACATTTTCCTTGCCTGGCAGCACTTCATAATGTGCTTTCCAGTCATGTTCAGGATCGACGCCCATACGGTTGACTAATGCTAATTGAGCTTTTTCAGCTTTCTGAGCCTCGGTCAGCTTGGTTCGGGTGGTGGTTTTCTTTTCTGTGGTTTTAGCACCGCCACTGGTTGGTAAATCACGCACGTGACCTACCGAAGACTTCACAATGTAGTCTGAACCAAGATATTTATTGATTGTTTTCGCTTTTGCAGGCGACTCCACAATCACTAAGGCACGTTTGTGACCAGCTTCAGATTTGGCTGCTGTGCTTTTGGATGTGGACCGAGGAGCGTTCGCCATAAGTAACCGTATTTCCTATTTAATGGTTTAAAAATTAATGTTCTGCCAAGCCATGTAAAAAGGCTTTCATTTCATCTAACTGAGTAGCACGAAGGTCGGCTTCTTCATCCCAATAGATTCCTACACAGTTTGCCTGCATATCAATAGCATAAATGCCCTTTAATGCAATGGGTAAGCCCTGAAATTTCTCATCGCCATGCAGCACATTAAGCTTTTGATCTGTCACTAAAGCACGCATCAATGGTAAACGAGCATCAGCGATTAAGACGCTATAATACGCCACCATACTGGCACGTGATTCCGTTGCTTTCGGGATTTTGGTCCAGTCGGGTGCAACCACCAAACGTGGGTGTAGTCCCATTTTTCGGGCTTTCTCGCGCATTAGTCCCAAAGCTTTTTCTCTTGGGCTTACCCGCAGACCAAAAATAGAGCCCATCACAAATACAATGACGGCAACGGCAACCCAAATTCCAGTATTTTCCATAGTACAACCTTTCTATTCTTATATTAGAGTTGCATAAGCACAATATAAAACGCAAGTACCGACGACTAAAATCATAGGCTTTATCCGAAGCTTATGCTCTTTATGACAAAACTTCGGTATTAGGCTGCCCCATTAAATTTGCCTGAATTATTATTGTATTCAAACAAGTTTTGTCTAGACTAGCCCAAGCCTCAATCAAGGAATCGTTATATGTTAGTTTGGTACTCTCTTGTTTAACAATATTTTGCTTTATTAAAATATTGGTAAAATCTTGAGCCGATTGCTGAGTGTTTAACTTTAATACAGATTGAATCGAATTCAGTAAACTATTTAATTTTGCAGGTTTATTATTTCTAATAGGACTTACGCATTGACGGATTCAAAAAAGTATTAAAATACTTTATAAAGTATCTGTGATCAGACGAATTAAACATGCTTCTACAGCAACTTGTACATTACCCATTTATATGGGCTTTCTCATGACAGAACCGAACTCTATTAGCTGCACACAACTTGCCGAGACTTATAACATCTCGCATGATAGTGTAAATCGCTTTCTAGAACGTGAAGACTACACACCTCACGACCTATATCAAGAAGCAATTCAACATATTGATAATAATAAACTTATAGTCAGTATTGATGATACTGTTTTAGATAAACCCTATAGTCAACATATGGACTTGGTTAGCTATTTTTGGTCAGGCAAACACCACCGATCCGTCAAGGGTATTAATCTCATTACCTTGTATGCGACAGATCAGAATGGTCAAAATATTCCAATTAATTTCCGAATTTATGACAAATCTGAAAGTAAAACCAAGAATGATTACTTTATGGATATGTTAAGTGAAGTACTCAGTTGGGGTGCAAAGATTCAATTTATTACAGGTGATAGTTGGTATTCATCGACTGGAAATCTAAAAACCATAAGAAAATATGGTATTCGATTTATGTTTGGTATCGACTGTAACCGTAAGGTTTCCCCAGAAAAAGGACAATGGTTTCAACTGCGTTTATTGCCAAATTTCCATCAAGGTCAAGTGGTCTGGCTCAAAGATTTTGGCTTTGTACAATTATTTAAGACTCAGTTAAAAGAACAGCAGAGGTTTTATATTGTGCATCAAGATGAAGATGATTTATTGTCCTTTGAGGGTTTTCATGAATTACATTCAAGTCATTGGAAAATAGAGCAATATCACCGGGTGATTAAACAGGTTTGTCATATTGAAAAGTTTCAAGTAAGACGATCTAAACTGATTTTGAATCATATTTTTTCAGCCTTGATGGCCTACGTTGAGATACAAAAGAACCAGTTTGAGCGGATCTTTGAAAATGTATATCGTTGGCAGAAGAAATTATTTAGACCAGTTATCAAAAACTTCATTGATGACTTTATTCTCGATAAAAATCATCTGCTACCACAGAGAATCTATAAATAATAGTGCGTAAGTCCTATCTAATTTTACTTAGATAATCACAATACTGTTTCACTCTTTGTAAATGCGGCTTAATCTGAATTTCATCAACTGATGGTAAAGCTTTACTTAAAGCCTGTACCTCACCTTTTTTTCTAATTTTAAGAGCTTCTTTCATCCTAGATAGCTCATAACTTACAGTCTGATCTTTAATCTGAATTAATTGATAATCTTTTAACTGCTCAATAATTTTTCTAGTATTGCTTGTATATCCTTTTAACCAAGACTTTAAAGCATTGTTTAATGAATTAAATTGTTTTGGTTGATTTTTTAAGAGTAATTGAATTGCAAACAGTAAAGGTTTCATCTCATCAGAGCTTAAATCAATTTCCTGATTTATTAATTTAAACTCTTTACTAGGTGAAGATGAGATATCCTTTTTTAACTGTTGAGACTTAAAACCCATTACTGTCAATAAATCAACAATATATTCAATTTTCTTATCATTCGACATAACATCAAATTCAATATTTGATTTATCCATTTGAATAGACAACTGACCAGCTAAGAAAGCCAACCCAAAGTCTGCAGCATCTGGTCCTATCTTAGGCATTTTAATAAGAACAAGCTTTTTCTTAGTCACAAAATCAGAAAGCATCTGCAAACCGTCCAAGCTTAAATTTATAGGTGATTTTGCATACACCAAATACACATATTGATATTGAGCTAAGTATTTCAAAAGCTCTTTTTCAGTTTTTTGAATATTTTCGATGTCTACTAATAATATTTTTTTCATATACCCTCAGTCTTATCAACTCAAAAACATTTCATGGCTATACAGCACTTCATGCCCATTCCAATAAATATAGCCTTTTTCAATCAGTTCTTTGAGCAATAAGCGAATGTCAGATTTTGGAAAAAGTCGTTCCAATAAATCACGCAACTCATAAATATCTTTAGGCTTATCACCTTTTAACTCACGTAGTTTTTTTGCCACTTCCCATTGCACAGGGTCAATTTGGCTAAAGTTTTTAAATAACGCATGCTGAGGATGCAATTCTGCGACTTCTGTTTGCTCCGCTAGCGTAGACTTTACTGTCACCTCTTGGACGGGTTCTACTGCAGCATCTAAATCTAACTGCACCCATTGTTTCAGTACTTTTTTACGGAAACTGATCTGCTCATCTACACGTTTAACAATTTTTAGGTTAATCAACATGCCCAACACATGCTGTGCCTTATCTGCTTCAAGCTGCAAAATATTGGCGATCGAGTTTTTTAAAGCGTCTTGAGTCGTCGGTTTACCTGACATTTTTGCCAACGCATCACAGTACTTTTTCACCAATAGCAATTCAGGTTTGCTGCGAATTGCCGCAGGGCTTGGCAAATGATGTTTACTTTTCGCAGCCTGTACTTCAGGCTGAATATGAATCAGGTGACAAGCGATTTCTGAAGCCTGCAACATTTCCAATAAAATCTGAATACTGTCTGCGGCAGAAATGACTTCAACCTGTGTATCGGGCCCAAGCAGCGCCATCAGTTGCCCCACCACCACAGCATATTCAAACTCTTTAAATTCAGCACGAGGGCTATCTAAAATAATGAGCTGACCTGTGCTAACCCAGCCTGCGAACTCGGTTAAATCTTGCAGGCTATATTCAAATTTTCCTGCGCAATTAAACAGATACACACTAGGATGATGCTCAACAATCTCTCGCAACAAAGTCGCGGTAGGCATGTTGTTTTCAAGATCAAGTAACACAACTTTAGAAGACATAAATTTTAGCGAACACGGGTAGATTTTAAGATTTAGGCGCAGCAGCCGAGCATTACAACGGGAAGTATCGTAAAGGTCAAATAAAATTCATGTCTGACATTGTTTTGATCTAAACTACCTTCCCTGTATTTACCCATCTTCAAGCCTTAATAATGCGGTGGACGGTTAGTCAGTGGGTCAAATGGCGCAATGCCTTCCGACAAATCGGCAGACTCAACCCGTTGATACAACAATTGCATTTGTTGCTTTAAATCCGCAATTTCTAGACTTTGGCGTACCACTTGTTCATTCAATTGTTCAACTAAATCGTCCAAAAATGCAATTCGCACTTGCAAATCTTCAATGGGTGCGGAAAATGACGCCTGATCATCTATACTTTGTTTAGTCATTTCAAATCCTCATTTGAGATTTTTTAGGAAACACTATGGCCTATATTACTTTAAGGGATGTCCAGCTTGCATTTGGTGGACCTGCCTTGCTCGACGGCGCGAATTTTAACCTAGAACGTGGCGAACGAGTGTGTTTGATTGGCCGTAATGGGGAAGGTAAGTCTACTCTACTTAAACTGATTGAAGGAAGTTTACTGCCCGATGCCGGTGAAGTATCGCTGCAAAATGGCATCACTATTTCTATGCTGGCACAAGACGTACCGATGTCGTCTGGTAAAGTGGCCGATATTGTGGCCGATGGTGCAGGTGAAGCAGCAGCGGTGCTCAAAGCCTACCATGAAGCCAGCGATGCCTGTGTATTAGGCGATATGGATGCCTGTGATCGCATGGGAAACCTGCAACACAAGTTGGATCAGCTGGATGGCTGGGCGCTAGAAAATAAGGTCAATGCCATTTTAAGTAAAATGGGACTAGATCCGAATGCAGACTTGGCCGATTTATCGGGTGGACGTAAACGTCGTGTGTTGTTGGCACGTGCCCTGCTCACCCAACCCGATGTGTTGTTATTAGATGAGCCGACTAACCACTTGGATGTAGAAAGTATTGAATGGCTAGAAAAATTCTTACTCGATCAAAACAATTTAACCCTACTGTTTATTTCACATGACCGTGCTTTTGTAGACAGTATTGCCACTCGCATTGTCGAGCTAGATCGTGGTGTGTTACGCAGCTATGAAGGCAACTATTCACGTTATTTAGATTTAAAAGCACAGCAACTCGAAGCTGAAGAAAAACAAAACGCACTATTTGATAAAAAACTGGCCGAAGAAGAAGCATGGATTCGCCAAGGCATTAAAGCACGTCGTACCCGTAACGAAGGACGAGTGCGTGCCTTAAAAGCCTTACGTGAAGAATCTAAGGCACGTCGCTTCCAACAAGGCAAAGTCAATATGGCTGCACAGGAAGCCAACCGCTCAGGCAAACTTGTGTTTGAAATTGAACATTTACAAGTTGCCTTTGGCAATCAAGCACCAATTATTAAAGACTTTTCGGCATTGGTTTTACGTGGCGACCGTATTGGTTTAGTGGGTGACAACGGTGTGGGTAAAACCACGCTGATTAAAGCCATTTTGGGTGAAATTGAGCATGGCGGTTCTGTCAAAACAGGAACACAGCTCGAAATTGCCTATTTTGACCAATTGCGTAATGTATTGGACTTAGAAAAATCGGTTAAAGATAACGTATCTGAAGGTTCAGATTTTGTAGATGTAAACGGACAACGTCGTCATATCTATAGTTATTTGCAAGACTTTTTGTTCTCACCTGAACGTGCACGCACGCCTGTTAAAGCTTTGTCTGGCGGTGAACGCAACCGCATCTTACTGGCAAAATTATTGCTTAAACCATCTAACTTAATTGTGATGGATGAGCCAACGAACGACCTGGATATGGTCACTTTAGAATTGCTTGAGGAAATGCTCAGCGACTATAAAGGGACTTTATTACTGATTTCACACGACCGTGCCTTTATGGACAACGTGGTGACTTCAACTTGGGTATTTGATGGTAAAGGCAATATTGATGAATATATTGGCGGCTATCAGGACTATTTGCAGCAGCGTCCAGACCAAACTGTGGTTGATCAAAAAAGTGATGTTAAAAAAGCCGTTGCCAAAGCCGAGGCTGCAGCAGCTGCACCACCAGCGAAAAAAGTCAAATTGAGCTACAAAGATCAACGTGCTTTAGAGCAACTACCTGGCGAAATTGAAGCATTGGAGCAGGAACAGGCAGAATTGTCTGAAAAACTGGCAGATGGCTCTTGGTTTGTAACGGATGCTGAAGCCGCCACCAAAGCCTCACAGCGTTTGGCAGAAATTGATGAAGAGCTATTGGAGAAACTAGAACGCTGGGATGAGTTAGAAAATCTGGCCAACGGTAACTAGACCAATAAACTCTGGGGATATGCCAAACGTGTTTAAGCACTAGGCATAAATCCTCTAAAATCAGACCTCTTAAAGCATCTTTCCCATTGGACGGATGCTTTTTAATTTTAAAATCGGTTCATGCTACACTGCAACGATGCAACAAGCGATCTGGATATTATGAGTCAACGCACTGAATTTCAACCTGGTGAATTTCAATGGTCTTTCCTGTTACCCAAATACTGGGGTGTATGGATTGGCATCGTTTTTCTTATGATTTTAGCCATTTTGCCATGGGCAATTCAGTATCGTTTGGCACAGTTTTTAGGCAATTTAGCCTTTAAAAGCATGAAGTCCCGTCGATTGACCACCTTACGCAATTTAGAAGTGTGTTTCCCTGAGTGGAGCGAAACGCAACTGCATGAAAATGCGCGACAAGTATTTGTAGATCAAATGCTCGGTGTATTTGAAACGCTTAACGCATGGTACAACCCACAGTGGTTTAAAGGTCGTACCCAAGTTGAAGGTTTAGAGCATATTCAGCAGGCGCAGAGTGCAGGTCGTGGTGTTTTGCTTTTGGGCACTCATTCTACTTTACTCGATGCGGGCGGTTATGTCTGTGCCCAATATTTTGACCCTGACGTGGTCTATCGCCCACAAAACAATCCGTTATTGGACATGCTCATTTACCGTTGTCGCGCCACCATTTATGGTCATCAAATTGACCACGATGATATGCGTGGCTTAATCCGACAATTAAAAAACGGGCGTGCGATTTGGTATAGCCCAGATCAGGATTTTGGTTTAAAACAAGGGGTGATGGCGCCGTTTTTTGGCGTGCCTGCAGCTACAGTCACGGCGCATCGTCGTCTGTTAAAAATGACCAAAGCCACTGCAATTCCATTGTATTTTTATCGTACAGGAGAGCTTTCCAACCCTCAATATAAAGTGTTGATTGAACCTGAACTGCTAGATTTTCCAAGTGCAGATGAACTAGCAGATGCCACGCGCACCAATTTTATTATTGAACAACAACTACGCATCGCTCCTACCCAATATATGTGGTTTCATCGTCGGTTTAAAACGCGTCCTGAAGGTTATCCTAAGATCTACTAATCATGTAGATCTTTAAGCTTGTATTAAAAATATTCTTACACCCTTAAGTAGAACTAAAAATATTTTGTTATAAAATAATTATTTAGTGATTTTTTAGACTACATCTATTAACCTCCAGTTTTAGTTTTTATTCTAGAGGGTTCAAATGTCCAAATTAGAAGTCCGACAAGAAAATCATAAAATTTTTGTCTTTAAGAAAATTTTTGAGTTTGAGGCAGCAAAACAACAAGCGGAGAAAAAGAAACTAAATGCTTTTGGAATGTTTGCTAAGTTTAATCCTCTGAAACGCCCAACAGAAGAAACTGTACTGCTCAGCAATCAAATCTTACGCTACGAACCATTTTGGTTTGTAGCGAGTAAAAGAACTATAAATTATAACTGCTCTGTTACCTATCCAGTTCCCGTACACAACCCAAACGCTGTAACTATCGTCATAAACAATGGGCAAAGTGAACAGCTTTATCCTGTCATGCGCCAACAAGATAAAGCCAAAATAGATGTTCAAGTGATTGAAAAATGCCATAGAGTGATTGAATACTCTACCCATTTAGATGGTTTAAAACGAGAGTTAAAATCAAATGTTTTTATAGATTATATAAAAAAATTTGCCCATGACGAAGTCGACTCCGTTACTGTAGAAAATGTTTTACAACCCCTACTATCCCTAGATTCACTGACTGGCTTAGTCCGCTCAGAGTTACAAAATCAAGTCGTTAATGCTTCAAATATTGAAGATGACTTTGAAGAAATTACGTCCTTACATCTCTACTTCAGACCAGTGTATGCTTTTGAATACCATTGGTCAGCCGCAGATAAAATTGGAGTCATTGAGGTTGATGGACTAACGGGTGAAATTATTGAAAACGGGAACTGGTTCAAAAATACTTTTGATCAAGCATTTACTAGAGATAATCTGGTTGAGTTAAGTGCAGAACTGGCAAGTACTGTTGTCCCAGGTGGTGGTACAGTAATAAAAATAGCATCCAAAGTAATAAATTAACCCCCTAAAAAAATCATCGCCCGAGTTCTACTTCCTGTAAAACTCGGGCTCATGAGGTTGTGCTTTCAAAACTTATTGTTATTTTATTATGTGGCATTCCTTACCTACATCATATCCTTGATGTTCATCCATCGGCGTCGTCTTCCTTAATGGGATATTCCGTTCCCGAGTCCTTGTGCCGATGAAGTAATCTTAACCAGATCAGTCAGAATAAACTATGCGCCATGTGCCTAAATCCGTGTAAGCTATTTCGTACACTTTTCGATTGATTTCTAAACCGATTTACCCTGCTCTTTATACGGCTGCGCAATTTCATCTGTCACAATCTTTTCTTCTAGCTCAGCTTTTTCAATGCCTTCCTGAATTGCGTCCTGTGCTTCTTGCTCATCGGCATCAGTTTGAGGCAACTCTTCTTGAATCTGATCAAAAATACGCCCTGTCTGCAAAACCACATACACAGGAAAATGATCCGAGCCGATATGTGCTAAGCGTTTCATCTTGACCAAAGCAAAGTCTGTACTATGAAAAACATGGTCTAACGACCAACGCAGCAAGGGATAATCTGCATGAAAGGTATTGATGTAATGACGTCCTACCCGTGGATCAAGTAAGCCACTAATCCGCTGAAACAGTCGTGTCGTACGTGACCATGCCACATCGTTTAAATCTCCCATAACAATGCAACTTTCATCCAAATCTTTGATTTGATCACCCACAATAAGTAGCTCTGCATCACGCAAAGTTGAATCTTTGGCTTCAGTTGGGCTTGGTGGTTTAGGATGCAAACAATATAGCTGCACAGGTTGTCCTGAAGGCAAAAATACAGTGGTATGAATGGACGGAATTTCATCACTGAGAATAAATTTAATTTCTGTATCTTTGAGTGGCAAACGGCTATACAAATGCATCCCGTACAAATTATCTAAAGGAACTGCGACCCGATATGGATAATCCACCTCAATTTCAGTCAAAGCCTGTTGCCAAATTTGGTCAGACTCCAAGGTCAAAACCAAATCGGGTTTCAGTTGCTGAATTTTTTCAATGAGCAAATGATGCTTTTGATTGGGCGTCAGCACATTGGACACAATTAAAGAAATTTGTTTTTCAGGGTTCAATTGTTCAGGACGAACTTGCTTCACCTGTTTTTTCCACAATAAAGTGTACGGCAAGACCATTTTGAGTTGATAAGCCAAAGCAGCAATCACGCCAATCAAGATCACTTGGCGTGACATATCCCATGGATGTTCCCAAACTAGCAATAAAATAAAGGCAATAATCCCCAGTGCTAAAATTTGCAAACGCGGAAAATCTGCGCCCCGAATCCACCACTCATCACGCGGAATCAGCGACCAAAAACTGAGCCAAATCACCAATATTGCCAGTATCTCCACCCAAATCATGTTGTCTAACTCACTTGTATTTTTTGATTTTTCTTGCTTGAAACAAATGTTATCAATTTGTATGTAACATAAACTAGAGATTTCACTCAATAATACTCATGTTTTGTTCATGTAATGCTTGCAGTTGCGCCCCCTTTTGATAAACTCATACTCCTTTTTGTTTTTTAACGCACCGAGGCAAAGTGACATGAAAGTAGGTCTGGTCGGTTGGCGCGGGATGGTCGGTTCCGTCCTTATGCAACGTATGGTTGAAGAAAATGATTTTGCTCATTTTGAGCCATTCTATTTCTCTACCAGTAATGCTGGCGGTGAAGCACCAGCGTTTGGTGGTAAGACTGCTCCAGCACTTATGGATGCAACAGACCTAAACAGTCTGAAGCAAATGGATGTCATTATTACCTGTCAAGGTGGTGACTATACTTCTGAAGTTTTTCCAAAGCTTAA
Organism: Acinetobacter sp. A1; assembly: GCF_012371315.1. Lineage (NCBI taxonomy): Bacteria > Pseudomonadati > Pseudomonadota > Gammaproteobacteria > Moraxellales > Moraxellaceae > Acinetobacter > Acinetobacter sp. A1. The sequence goes on along the minus strand of NZ_JAAZQY010000013.1, from coordinate 24,068 downwards.
AGCTGAAGGCTGGAATGGCTACTGGATTGACGCAGCATCTACCCTACGTATGGATGATGAAGCCATTATCGTGCTTGACCCTGTCAACATGAATGTCATTAAAGATGGCTTGGTGAATGGCACTAAAACTTTCGTGGGCGGAAACTGTACTGTTTCACTCATGTTGATGGGCTTGGGCTCACTGTTCCAAAACAATTTAGTGGAATGGGCGACGTCAATGACTTATCAGGCAGCTTCTGGTGCAGGTGCGCAAAACATGCGTGAGCTGATTACAGGCATGGGCTACCTCTACAACAACACCAAAGACTTGTTGGATGATCCACGCTCACCAATTTTAGACATTGACTCTAAAATTGCAGCATTACAACGTGGCGAAGGTTTCCCATCAGCAAACTTTGGTGTGCCTTTAGCGGGTTCTTTAATTCCATACATCGACAAGCAGCTTGAAAGCGGCCAATCGAAAGAAGAATGGAAAGGTCAAGTTGAAACGAACAAGATCTTAGGCAATCAGCAGATCGTTCCAATTGATGGTCACTGTGTTCGTATTGGTGCAATGCGTTGTCACTCTCAAGCGATCACCTTGAAGCTGAAAAAAGACGTACCATTGAACGAAATTGAAGATATGATTCGTCAATCAAGCCAATGGGCTAAAGTTGTTCCAAATACTCGTGAAGCATCTATGACTGATCTGACACCTGTAGCTGTGACTGGTACTTTAACAGTTCCTGTGGGTCGTTTGCGTAAAATGAACATGGGCAAAGAGTACTTAGGTGCATTCACTGTAGGTGACCAATTACTTTGGGGTGCTGCTGAGCCATTACGCCGCATGTTACGCATCTTAATTGATTACAAAAACGCCTAAACACTCGCTTGATCACTCAATCATTTTGATGTTGTGATCTAGCACTAAAAAGCCAGTCAAATTTTGACTGGCTTTTTTATGTAATCGGTGTGTTAATATTTTACAATCGACCTACAACTCGCTACTCTATCCTTTTCGCCTTGCGATAAATGACCGAGCTAACAATTAAGATGACTGTATATAACAAATTAAAGATCGCCATTTTATCTATTTTGGCTTCGCAGCAAATGTATGCAATGAATGTTGACCCAATTCAAATTCAGTCAACAGCTGGGGAATTGCTTTATGCTGAAATCAACTTTCGTCAATCCAATATTAATGAACCGATTGATGTAAGTTTGGCTACAGCAGAAGATTTAATGTCTATTGGTGCAAGCCATCGTCCACCGGGCCATCTTAACTTTTTTACCCGCCGCAATGGCAATGGTACAGGGGTCATTACCATTACCTCCTCTCGACCTTTGACAGAGTCTGAGCTTAATATTGTGGTTAAAATTAAAGAAGGCAATGCAACACGTTTACAGCATATTCGTACACCATTAAAGCGCAGCACACCTGCCCCGCTCGCCACAACGCAGCGCAGTAATGAACAGGCTTTAACCCCTGTGATGATCGTGAATGAGCAAGATATTGCCTTAAATTTACCTGTAAGCACTCATTACCAAGTTGAAACACCGAAAGCCATTGAACGTAACGCGTTTGAAGCACCACTTACCATTCAACGCAGTGCTCCTCCTGCTCTCAATCAACAGCAAGTGACTGTAGTACAAACTGCACCAAGCCGCAGCACAACACCAAGTAACACCGTGGTTAACACAACACCAGAGCAACAAGTCAGCAATTCCACAACACCTAAAACGACGACCACAACCTCCTCTGTGACTGTGGCACAACAATCTGCTGATCCTTTGGTTCAAAAATTTGCTGCCGAACAGCGTGCAAAACAAGCAGCTCAAGCTAAACCCGAATCACCAGCCAGCAAAGCTGCTCAAACAGCAACAACCAAAGCAAAACCAAGCGTGACAGCACCAAACAAGACTCAACATGTGGTGCAATCAAATGAGTCTTTATGGGCAATTGCCTCACGTATTGCGGGTGAAAATAACCAGCCTGTTGCAAAAGTCATGCAACAAATTAAAGCCAATAATGAGCATGCTTTTATTCAGGGAGATGCCAATCGTTTACGTCGTGGTGCAACCCTAAACCTACAGACACAAGCAGGTACAAAAGCCCAGAAAAAAGCAACGATTCCAGTGCCTGAACAAGCCACTGCAGCACAATCTGGCAAAGCCAAATATCGTTTGAATCAGGCTGAAATGAGCCTTGTCGCTGAAAATCAACAAGACTCCACCCATGGTTCTGCGAAAAAGAACACACAATCCACACAAACTTCGGGTGACTTGTCATTAAAAGTTATGACATCCCGCGAGAAAACCGTTAAATTACAAAAGAACGTAACAGAATTAGAATTGGCATTACGTCAGAAGGATCACAGAATTCAATTACTCAATGCGCGCTTGGCTGAACTGCAACAACAATTGCAAAAACAACAAGCAGCAAATAAGCCAAAACACTAAATGTTACTTACAATGATTTTTTTGGGATATAAGGTCAAACACGCACCACATCCTCAAGGGGTATAAACATGCTGATTTATGTGATTCCGTTTATTTTGCTACTGGTAATCGCAATTTTCTTGAAAAAGCGTGAAGCAAGTAAAGAAGCTGAACCAACCACCAAAAAAGCAGCAACGCCAGCAAAAAGTAGTGCAAAAAAAACCACGACTACAAAAAAAACGGCACAAAAATCAGTTGCTGTTGAAGATGTGGTACCTGCAGCACAGCACTCTACCCCTGTACCTGTTAAAATTCAGACAAATATTGAAAATCTGATTAAGGAACGTAATTTCTTTGCTGCAGAAGCACAGATCAATCAGGCCTTAAAACGCGATAATTCTTTACACGGTCTGTATTTATTCTTGCTCGACATTCATTTACAGCAAAAAGATGAGTTTGCGATTAATCAGTTACTTAATCACATACAAGCTTTAGGCCTTGATGATATTTTGGTGCAAGCTGAAGCTAAAAAGCAATTATTTGATGAGCAAAATAATAAAGCAATTGATGGAATTGATTTTGAACCTACAACAGTAGATACAGTTATTACTGAACAAAAATCAACAGCTGATTTTGATGCGCTTATAGAGACCAAGAATGAAAAACATTCGGAAAGTACATCATCATTTGACCAGTTACAACACGAATTAACCTCAAATAAAACTACAGATACTGCAGCTGGCTTAGAATTTGATACCTCATCATTAAACTTAAGCCCTGCTGCACCTGTAGAAAAAGTGGCTGAGCCTGAATTAAAAGCTGAACCTGCTGCTTTAGACTTTAATTTTTCTGTAGATACTGCAACAGATAAAACTGAAACACCCACAATTACATCTGAGTCAAGTACAAGTGCTACAGAAGCAGCCCAACCACTTGAGTTTTCTTTTGATTTAAAACCGAATAAAACTGAAACACCAGCAAGTGCACCTACTACCACTGAAGCCCCAAGTTTAGACTTTGACTTTTCAACAACAGAAACCCCTACGGCTGTTGAAGCAAAAACTGAACCTGCAGCATCTGAATTCAATTTCACATTTGACAGCACTCCTGCTCCAGAAACAACAACTGAAGCCGAAACCCCAGTTGAGGTCATTGCTTCTCCAACTCAAGAGCAAGAAATTACAACTGCTCCTGTTGCTGCAACCGTTGACCTGAATGACCCATTGGTTAAATCATTCCCTGATTTAGCTCAGGTTGATGAAATTCAATTAAATTTAGACTTGGCTGCCCAATATATCGAATTGGGTGCTTTTGATGCTGCCAAGGCCTTACTCAGCGAACAAGATGCAGATTACTCAACTGAACAACGCCAACGTGCCGATCAGTTACTGAATCAAATCGCTTCTTGAAGCAAATCCAATTAAGATAAAGCAGTCATCCTTGACTGCTTTTTTTATGATGAAAAAAATCGCTTTGATTTATATGGGCGGCACCTTTGGCTGTGTCGGAGAACCCCTAAGTCCAATGCCTGCTGAGCAATTTCTACCTCGCTTAGCACAAGTCCTCCCCCTAAATTTAGATATAGAATGTTTTGTTGCACCTGTTATTAAAGACAGTAGCGCCTGTACCGCAGCAGACTGGCTATTGCTGATTCAATATATTCAACAATTACAACAACAAGATTTTCAGCATTTTGTGATTCTGCATGGCACTGACACTCTCAGCTATGCCAGTGCAGTATTGGCACGTTTTTTAACGCATTCTGCTCACGTCATTTTAACAGGTAGTCAATACCCACTTTTAAATGTACAAGGCACAGACACCCGTGAATTTAGCGATGCACTCGATAACCTAAATTTTGCTTTAGCGCAGATTCATCAAGTGAATCTGGGCGTATATCTGGCTTTTCATCACCAACTCATTCACGCGGCAACAGCCCTGAAACAACACACCACGGAGCTGAATGCGTTTACAGGGCAATCTGCTCTAGCCTGCAGTGAAATTCAGCCATACGATGAGCCACCGTTAAGCATCACAGCTCAGCATATTGAAAAAGCTCAGCACTTTAATTGCCTAAACTGGATGCTACAACCGATTGCACTTTCAGCCTTGATCCAGAATTTAAAAGCCTTACAACAACATCCACCCCACTGTCTGATTTTACAAAGTTATGGCACAGGCAATATGGCAGTCAATGCCGAGATCATCGCCCTTATTCATGCCCTGCAAAGCCAGCAATGTGCGGTGATTCTCACCACACAAGTCACCTTTGGGGCAATAGAACAACGCTACGCCATCAGCCAATGGTTGCAAGACAGTAAAATTTTGATCAGCAATTGCCACAGCCATGCAGATCTGTATGCAAAAGCCTTAAAAATACATTTACAATACGACAGCCTTGCACAGTGGTATGCGCATTGGCATTCTTCAGTGTAATTTGAGGTCATTATGCAGCGTTTTGCAGTCGGAATTGAATTTTGTGGCATTCGTTATCGTGGCTGGCAAACCCAGCAAGCAGGCGTGCCGAGTGTGCAGGAAACCATTGAAAAAGTCCTGAGCAAAATTGCCGATGAACCAATTATTTTACACGGTGCAGGACGTACCGATGCTGGCGTGCACGCAACTAATATGGTGGCGCATTTTGATACTCATGCTATTCGCCCTGAACGTGGCTGGTTAATGGGTGCCAACAGCCAACTACCTAAAGATATTGCGATTCAATGGATTAAGGCTATGGACATGGATTTTCATGCCCGTTTTAAGGCACAGGCACGCCGCTATCGCTATGTGGTTTACAATAATCCGCAACGTCCTGCCTTATTGCATAAGCAAGTTACACATGCTTATTATCCCTTAGATGTCGACAAAATGATTGCGGCTGCACAGAAATTTGAAGGTACGCATAATTTTGAGAGTTTTCGTGCTGCTGGATGTCAATCCAATCAACCTGTACGCCATGTCAGCCATTGCCGCCTGATTCGTCACGGCAATTATTTGGTACTGGATATTCAAGCTGATGGCTTTTTGCATCACATGGTTCGCAACATTATGGGTTGCTTATTAGAGATTGGGCAAGGGCTGTATGAAATTGACCATATTGACCAAATTTTTGCAGCACAAGATCGTAAGGCTGCAGGCATTACCGCCCCACCTGACGGCTTATATTTTATTCAGGCGCATTATCCGGAACAGTTTGATTTACCCAAAGTTCCTTTAGGGCCGCATTGGTTAAACATGCCTGAATAATTTCTTTTTCAAAATTTTAGTCCCCCTAACCTCCTGATCAGAGAAGAACTAAATTCCCTGAAAAAGTGCAGCAATGAAAAATCCCTCCATTTAGGAGGGACTTGAACAGGCAACTTAACGCTGTTTGCGCTTTCTATATTCCACAGGGGTTTCATTGGTCCAGCGCTTAAATGCACGGTAAAACGTGCTTGGCTCAGAGAAACCCGTTAAGTACACAATTCGCTCCACACTTTCATTGGTATTAGAAAGTAAGCGTTTCGCCAAACGACAGCGATAATCTGACAAAATCTGCTGAAAACTGGTATTGGCTTCACTCAATTGCGTACGTAAGCGACGTGGTGTGATATTCAATTGTGCCGCTACTGTTTCCAGTGTAGTTTCACCACTTTCCAAGGTAGAGCCAATGGCACGTCGTACCTCACCCACCAAATCATAACGTGCCAATTCCTGCAGCTTTTCCAATGCCAGTTGCTCATGTAACTGCAGCAGCTCAGGTTCAGCCTGCCAAAGCGGATACTCTAAAATACTTGGATCAAAGTACAAACGAGTTTCTTTTTGCCCCAAGCTTACTGGACATTCAAACACCCGAAAGTATTCATCATCCATTGCCCCTTCACTAAAATTGAAGTCGATATAAATGGGCTGAAATCTGCCTTCGGTAATAAATTTAAAAAAGCGCAGTACACCCGACATAGCACATTCAGAAAAGTGGCGATTGACAATATTTTCAGACCACGGCTGCACCCCGTTAGTCAAATAACAACGGTCATCCTCAACCACCAGTTTGGCATCAAAAGCATCACTAATTAGACGTTGATAGGCCAAGGCACGCTTTAAGCCTTCTCCAAAGTTTTCTGAAGAAATAAACAAGTGCTCAATCACTTGCCCTCGGTACAATGGCAAATGCTCACCCAAGTGTAAACCGATATCTGGGTCTTTGCTGACTTCTTCAGCTGCAACCCAAAATGCATATTGTGCATTTAAAGGCGTACGTTGATTGGCATCGACCTGATTTAAGGCCACGCCTGCTTTTGTTAAAATTTCTTCGGTTGGCAACCCCGCACGACGAATCGCTTGGTAGCCTAATCGCAATACAACCGATGCATCAGTTAGCTGACCCACGCAAAAACCTTCCTTGTATGTACTTCATTTATACCCAAAAAGATTGAAATTAGATTAACTGCGATTGACCGAACTGACAACCTACCCAAGCCCCTTTTTACAGAAAAAGTATAAACCGATGATTCGCTTATTTTACTAACAGATGCGCGGCGTATAGGGTAAAGCATCTTGATTTTTTCAGAAAAATTGCCTATAATTTGCGCCTTTCCAATTTGATACTCAGGTAGGCCATGGCCAATAAAGAGGAACTCATCGAGTTCGAAGGCGTTGTCACCGAAACGCTTCCTAATACTATGTTTCGTGTACGTTTAGAAAACGGTCATGAAGTGATTGCTCACATTTCTGGTAAAATGCGTAAACACTATATTCGCATTTTAACAGGCGACAGTGTGAAGGTTGAAATGACACCTTACGACTTAACCAAGGGTCGCATCACTTACCGCGCACGCTAAGTTTTAGAGTAAGCTAAAGCCACTTCCATAGTGGCTTTTTTACGTTCTTTTTTAAAAATTCTTCCATTCTCAAACCTTTTCTAGCTACCGCCTATCGAATCGCAACATTTCTTCCAGCTTTGCTCGCTACAATAAAATTTTGAGCAATAGAGAAAAGTTTATGTTTTTTCGATCTTGCGTTGCTTGTATAACAGGTCTTTTTGCACTCAGTTTTGTGGCGTGTAGTAGCAACCCACCGCATTCCACTTTAAACCGCGATGCTTATTTACAGCAATTTATTGGTCAATCTAGCCAGTATATCCTGACCCATCTGCAATTAAGCCAAATTGGCTATCAGCAGCTTGGTACAGCTCAAGCCACCCCTCAATTGCTACATTACCATATCATTCGTCCTGTACGTGTTCCGATCCCTATGGCGCAGCATCCCACTACAGGTATTGGTGCTGTTCCATTAAATATCGGTATCCCGAGTCATGAAAGTTACGATGTTGCACTGACTTGTGATTTGTATTTTCGCCTACAGCAGGGTATTGCTACCGCAGTGTATGTTTCAGGACAACGCTGTTAATTCTCCTAGCTAAAATAATCCGAAAGTACAAAAACTAATTAAAAAACGCAGCCCGAAGACTGCGTTTGATGATTTGATTTTGAGCTGTAAGCGATAGGTTAAATCGCCTAAATTTTTAGTTGAGTGCCGTAACGACTGCTTGACCCATTTCAACCGTACCAACTTTATTCATGCCTTCAGACATAATATCGGCAGTACGTAAACCTTGATCTAATACATTGCCTACAGCATCTTCAATGGCTTTTGCTGCAGCTTCTTCACGGAAGGTATAACGCAACATCATTGCTACAGAAAGAATCGTCGCCAATGGATTCGCTAAGTTTTGACCTGCGATGTCTGGCGCTGAACCATGACATGGCTCATACATACCTTTACCATTTTCATCTAAAGAAGCAGATGGCAACATACCAATAGAACCCGTCAACATTGCCGCTTCATCAGACAAAATATCACCGAACAAGTTAGAGGTTACAATCACGTCAAACTGTTTTGGTGCACGTACCAATTGCATCGCTGCATTATCTACATACATGTGCGATAAATTGATGTTTGGATAATCTGCTTGCTGCATTGCAGTGACTGTTTGCTTCCACAACTCTGTCACTTCAAGCACGTTAGCTTTATCGACAGAACATACTTTACCGCCACGTAAGCCAGCCAACTCAAAGGCAACTTTGGCAATACGCTTAATTTCAGACTCTGAATAAACGTCGGTGTTATAACCTTGTTTTTCACCATTTTCTAATTCACGAATACCACGTGGCTGACCGAAGTAAATACCACCTGTTAATTCACGTACAATCAGAATGTCCAAACCTGCTACAATCTCAGGTTTCAAGCTAGAAGCATCTGCCAATTGTGGGTACAAAATCGCTGGACGTAAGTTAGCAAACAAGTTCAATTCACTGCGTAGTTTTAATAAGCCACGCTCTGGACGAATTGAACGCTCAATATTATCCCATTTTGGACCGCCAACAGCGCCTAATAAAATTGCATCGGCTTTTTTAGCCTGTTCAGATGTTACTGCAGGGTACGGTTCGCCATGTGCATCAATTGCAGAACCACCCAATAAACCTTGTTCCCAAGTCAAACCCAAATTGAATTTTTCATTGACACGTGTCAGCACTTGTTCAGCAGCTTTCACAATTTCTGGACCAATGCCGTCACCAGCTAAAATCAAAATATGTTTTGACATGAAAATTTCCATTGTTAATAACAGTCAACGACTGTAGAGACTAAATTTTTTGTTCCACAAACTCGCCCAAGCCATTCAGGACATTGTAGGGTTTGCAAAAACGACGAATGGGTTTGTTGTTTTGCATCAGTTCCACGCAGAGTGGATCGGGTGCAGATACATTTAACAAGCTACCTTTAGTACGAATGCGGTCTCGATACATTCTAAAGGTGTATTTTTGCTTGGCATTAAACTTATGAATGACATGCAATTTTTCTGCACGATCTTTAGAAATCGGATAAAAACGTATCACCAACTCATGCTGCGCAGGAGGCACAGACAAATACAAGGCGTTCGATTTATTTAAGGAAGATTCCTGTAAACGCACCAAACCTTGTTTGATGGCAGTACGTGTCACACGATGATTTTCTGCATCTACAATGGTGACTTTATTTAACCGTTCAAATTCACAATCATCCGTACCTGTACAGTAAATTAATGCATTGGATTTAGTTTGCGCAGTTTCTTTTACCTGTTTAAGCCGTGCTGTATCCCACGTTTGGCATGCACTTAACGCAGTCACACAAAATCCAATTACAGCAAGCTGACCGAAAATCTTACTCATTGTTCGCGCCCAACCTCACTTGTTAGATACAAAATATAAAAATTATTATGTGCCGATGTTAGCAAGAGTTAGGCCACGATGCTATGACTAATTTGACTGGACTTAAGCCTGAATTTCAGCAAAAACCCATGGACGAGATTGCTTGGTTTTCTCTTCATAAGCACGAATATCATCTGCCGCTTGCAAAGTTAGACCAATATCATCTAAACCATTCAACAAACAATGTTTACGGAATGGATCGACCTCAAACTTAAATGCAGTACCGTTTGGTGTACGTACTTCTTGCGCTTCTAGGTCAATGGTTAATTGATAACCTTCTGTCGCAGCACACTCCTTAAATAACTGCTCCACCTGATCTTCAGCTAAAATTACAGGTAACATGCCATTTTTAAAGCAGTTATTAAAGAAGATATCAGCAAAGCTTGGTGCAATCACGGTACGGAAACCGTACTCATTCAATGCCCACGGCGCATGCTCACGGCTTGAACCACAACCAAAGTTAGCACGTGAAATCAAAATTGATGCGCCCTGATAACGTGGTTGATTCAATACGAACTCAGTATTCAACGGACGTTTTGAATTGTCCTGTCCTGGATAGCCTTCATCCAAATAACGTAATTCATCAAATAAGTTATCGCCAAAACCTGTACGTTTGATAGATTTCAAAAACTGTTTTGGAATGATTAAGTCTGTATCGACATTGGCACGGTCTAAAGGTGCAACGATACCTTGTTCAACGGTATATTTTTTCATGTTTAATTCTCACTGAATCCGTAACCTCTTCCCCTCTCTTCTATCACGAGAGAACTCCTTCTCCCTCTTAGGAGAAGGTTGGGATGAGGGAATAACTTAGAATGAACGTACGTCTACAAAATGACCTGCAATTGCAGCTGCAGCAGCCATTGCTGGACTCACCAAGTGAGTACGACCACCGTTACCCTGACGACCTTCAAAGTTACGGTTTGATGTCGATGCACAGTGCTCACCTGGTTGTAACTTGTCTGCATTCATGGCCAAGCACATTGAACAACCTGGCTCACGCCATTCAAAACCTGCTTCTACAAAAATTTTGTCTAAGCCTTCTTGTTCTGCTTGTTGCTTCACTAAGCCAGAACCAGGAACGACCATCGCTTGTTTAATGCTTTCAGCAACTTTACGACCTTTAATGACTTCAGCTGCGGCACGAATATCTTCAATACGCGAGTTGGTACATGAACCAATAAATACACGGTCTAATTGAATGTCTGCCAAAGACTGACCTGCAGTTAAACCCATATATTGATAAGCACGTGTCCAGTCATTGCGCTGTACGTCATCTTTAGCTTGTTCTAAAGTCGGTACGGCTTGTGACACTGGAATCACCATTTCTGGAGAAGTCCCCCAAGACACTTGTGGCTCAATCTCTTCACCTTGCAATACAACGACGGTGTCAAAGTGTGCGCCTTCATCTGAATGTAAGGTATTCCAATAAGCAACTGCAGCATCCCATTGCTCGCCTTTCGGTGCGTAGTTACGATCTTTCACGTATTCAATGGTTTTGTCATCAACAGCCACCATACCTACACGTGCACCCGCTTCAATGGCCATGTTACATACGGTCATACGGCCTTCAATGGACATATCTCGGAAAACTTGACCACCAAATTCAATCGCATGGCCTGTACCGCCTGCCGTACCGATTTTACCAATAATAGCCAATACGACGTCTTTTGGGGTAACGCCCTGACCTAATTTGCCATCTACACGCACCAGCATGTTTTTCATTTTCTTTTGAACTAAGCATTGGGTTGCCAATACGTGTTCAACTTCAGAAGTACCAATACCATGTGCCAAACAACCAAATGCACCATGTGTCGCTGTATGTGAGTCACCACACACCACCGTCATGCCTGGTAAAGTTAAACCTTGCTCAGGCCCAACCACGTGCGCAATACCCTGACGGATGTCATTGATGTCAAACTGCACCACGTTAAAGGTTTTACAGTTGTCATCCAAGGTTTGCACCTGAATACGTGAAGTATCATCTTCAATACCTGCAATACCATCTGCACGCTCTTTTTTAGAGGTTGGTACGTTGTGGTCAGGCGTTGCCACGTTGGCACTTAAACGCCACGGTTGACGACCTGCAAGTTGTAAGCCCTCAAACGCTTGTGGAGAAGTCACTTCATGCAATAAATGACGGTCGATATACAATAAAGCTGAGCCATCGTCACGTTGGGTGACCAAGTGATCATCCCACAATTTGTCATACAAAGTTTTTGCTGTTGGATTTTGTGCTTGTTGGTTTTCGCCTGCCATGTCAGATCTACTCCACTGGACTGGGTAATTTTTTCATTCTTTCGATTATAACCGCGAATTTGTATAAATCTAATTTATCATTTTTATTAATTTAAAAACTTTTGGGAATTAATATTTATCTCCAAGCAAAATATTTTTATTGGTTCAAACCTGTTTTGTTTTCAAGTTGAGTTCAATCAACATCGTTTCATCTAAAAAATAATTACGACTAAAATCTAATTTTCCAATCAAAAACACAAAAATATTCGTTTTTACAAATCAAACAAGAATGATTATCCTTTAGCTATCACACAGAGAAACACCAAAGCAGCACAGGAGTATCACATGAGTCATATTCAAAAATTTGTTGCTAACAATCAACGCATGTTCAAAAAGACCTTGAGCTACTACATTATGCACATCACCGTGGCAATGGTGGTTGGTTATGTGGTCACGGGTAATATTTGGATGGCTATTACCTTAAGTTTGGTCGAACCAACGGTTCAAGCGGTGGCTTATTTCATTCACGAACGTATTTGGGAAAAGAAAACACAAGCTGAAGAGACCAATATTATCGCCTAGTTAACATATCGTTATGCTCTAGTTATCCTCTTCTCAAGTGAATACTGCTGTTCTGATTCTTCCTCTTAGATCATCGTAGCGCATGCACCGATGATCTTTTTTTATACCCTTTTCAATCCGCTCCCTTGAGGATATTTCTGCCTACAGTTTCAAAATATGTAGAATTTGTTTTGATTAATTCTAATTTTTTCTAAATAATAAACACAGTGATAAAAAATACTTATAGGTAGTTCAGATGAATCTTGCAGCCTTCGAAGCTTTTGTAAAAGTCATGGAAACGGGTTCTATTTCTTTGGCCGCAGATCAACTGTTTATTACCCAGCCTGCAGTAACCAAACGCATTCACAGTTTGGAAGATTATTTTGGTGTAAAACTGTTTGAATCGGCAGGACGTGGCGTACAAGCCACACATGCGGCACATTCATTGTTACCTAAAGTTAAAAACTGGCTGAATGAGCTGGGCGATATTCATCACACCCTCAGCCATGAACAAGGGCAAGTTCAAGGCAAACTAAAAATTGGCACCAGTCACCATATTGGTTTGCACCATTTACCCAATCATTTACGTGAATACGTACAGGAATTTCCCAATGTCACGCTAGATGTGCATTTTGTCGATTCTGAACAGGCACATGAGCAGGTTTTGGCTGGAGATTTAGAACTGGCTTTTCTGACCCTTCCACCTAAACTGGATGAGCGCTTGGCTTATGTCACCATTTGGAATGATCCTTTAGTCTTTGTCGTGGCGCCATTTCATCCTCTAGCAGGTCAAAAAAACCTACAATTGTCCGACTTACTTAGCTACCCAAGTTTGTTACCCGCTGCGCAAACCTATACCAGTCAAATCACCTTAGCAGAGTTTGAAAAGCAAGGGGTAAAACCTAAAGTCACCATGAGCAACAACCCGTTAGAATCAATTCGGATGTTGGTGTCTATTGGTTTGGGCTGGTCTGTTCTACCCAAAACTTTGGTCAATCAGGACTTGCAACAGTTAGATATTGATTTAGAAATGAACCGTCAACTCGGTATGGTATGGCATCCTGGACGGACACAATCACGTGCAGTTTTAGAATTGATTGAGATGATGAAGCATTAAGCATTACAACTCAAAAACATTTTTATCTATAAAGCTTACTTTTCTAGACTCAACAAAATAGCCCTCAAGTGATTCATCACTTGAGGGCTATTTTTATCAGAATTTCAAAATGCTGCGTGGTCTATTTCTTAACGATTGACCGAATCTTCATGTAAAGATTCATTCAATTGATCCACCACAATCGCCCATGAACCATCCGATTTTATTTTTTCAACAATAAACTGACGTTGTGCGTCTGTCCAAAAATCAGCATCGGCAATATTGGTTTCTGCGCTAAGTTGATGTGTCACAATAAATTGCTGAATCGCTTCTTCACTGGCATCTAAACCTAATTGTTCAAATAAATGTGTCATTCTTGGGCGTACACCGCTCATTTTTTCACTCCTGCTGTTTTTTAATTCTTGCCTTACCTTAGCACGCCTATTCTAAAAATGAATGACATAATCCAACATTACAGCAAATAAAAACAAAACAGAAACAAGCGACTAGTTACACCTGATACAGCGACAATTGCGCTAATCTAAGCTTTAAATTGACCAATCCTGCACATCCCACCCTTGCTCTTCCGCCAAAGCCTGTAAACGTGCATCGGGGTTTACTGCAATGGCATGATCGGCATACTCCAGCAAGAAACGGTCGTTAATGGAATCTGAATATGCCCAAGACTCGGTCACATCGCGGCCTTCTAGCCATTGCTCCAAACGTACCAATTTGCCTTTTTGGTAACATGCAGTGTTAATGACCTTACCTGTATATTTTCCATCGACCACTTCCGCATTGGTTGCAATAATTTCAGTAATGCCAAATTCACGAAAAATAGGTGCCGTAATAAAGTCAGAAGTTGCAGTGATGCCTACCAATTCATGTCCTAAAGCCTGATGACGCTGAATCGCTTTAAAGCCTTCGGGACGCATTTGCGGACGAATCACCTTTTGCATAAATAGTTCATGCAATTCGGTCAGGTATTGATTGTCGTGCTGAGTTAAAAATTCAAATACAAATTCGTTATATGCAATTGGGTCGAGCTGCCCTGCTTTGTAGTCTTCATAAAACTTGTCGTTCATGGCGCGGTGACGGACTGGATCGACCAAACCTTCATTTACCAAAAACTCACCCCAAGAATGATCTGAATCAGTATTTAACAAGGTGTGATCGAGATCAAATAGCGCCAATTTCATGAAAATACTCGTAAAAACTGAAATTTAAGAAAAAAATTGTAAATCTATCTCCGCTAGTCGATAGAAATTCGTTAAGATCATAGCAATTTTAACATTATTTACACTTTGCGTTTTCGAGTTGGAGAAAAGAAATCATCATCCCCGAGTGCAAAGTCATAAATTAAACAATATTTAGGTAGCCAAATGATCGACTCAGAAGGTTTCCGACCCAATGTCGGGATCATTTTGGCAAACGAGTTTGGACAAGTTCTATGGGCAAAACGCATTGGTCACAATGCATGGCAATTTCCACAAGGAGGTATCCAATATGGAGAAACCCCTGAACAGGCACTTTATCGTGAGCTGAGAGAAGAAGTTGGCTTACTGCCCGAACACGTCCAAGTTATCGCGCAAACTAAAGGTTGGCTGCGTTATCGTTTGCCACATCGGTACATACGCACGGATTCAGACCCAGTATGTATTGGTCAAAAACAGAAGTGGTTTTTATTGCAACTGACGGCTTCAGCCCATCATATTCGGCTGAATTTGTCCGACCCACCTGAATTTGATCAATGGCAATGGGTCAGTTACTGGTATCCGCTCGGTCAGGTCGTCAATTTTAAACGTGACGTCTACCGTAAAGCGATGGTGGAATTGTGTAATCAATTACCGCTCAAAAAACCTTAAAAACCTGCAAAAAATGTAGGTTTTTAAACTTAATGTTATAGACGCAGTTGTGATAACTTAGGGTCATGAGCTGTGTAACAACTGACCTAAAAATAACCCATCTAAATATGGAGTAGCGCGTATGTCAAACATGCAACTGGATACCCTTAGACGCATTGTGCAAGAAATCAATGCGTCCACCAGTTTGCATGAATCACTCGACATTATGGTGAATCAGGTCGCAGAAGCCATGCATGTGGATGTCTGTTCGATTTACCTGTTGGATGAACGTAATCAGCGCTACTTACTCATGGCTTCAAAGGGTTTAAACCCTGAATCTGTGGGACATGTGTCTTTACATACCAGTGAAGGTCTAGTCGGACTGGTTGGACAGCGTGAAGAAATCGTCAATCTAGACGATGCACCTAAACATGAACGCTTCATGTACTTAGCTGAAACAGGTGAGGAAATTTATAATTCCTTCCTTGGCGTACCAGTCATGTACCGTCGTAAAGTGATGGGTGTTCTTGTGGTGCAAAACAAGGACAAACAAGACTTTTCTGAAGCGGCAGAGTCCTTTTTAGTGACGCTCTGCGCCCAGCTTTCAGGCGTGATTGCACATGCGCATGCCGTGGGTAATATTGATGTATTCCGCAAACCGAACAACCTGCCGGCCTACAAAACCTTTCAGGGGGTATCGGGTTCAGGCGGGATTGCTTTAGGCCGTGCGGTCATTTTGTACCCTCCTGCGGATTTGGCTGCTGTGCCAGACCGTGAAGCCGATGACATTAGCGAAGAGCTGACTTTACTGGACAACGCACTCGATGCGGTGCGTCAGGAAATTCAGGCGCTTGATGACAAAATGCAGGATGCCTTAATGGCAGAGGAACGTGCACTGTTTAGCGTGTTCCTGCGCATGTTAGATGAAAATGCCCTACCTGCCGAAATTAAAGAACTGATTCGTGAAGGGAACTGGGCGCAAGGTGCGGTGCGTATTGTCATAGACAATCACATTGCCCTATTTTCGCAAATGGAAGATGACTATTTGCGTGAGCGTGTGTCTGATCTGAAAGATTTAGGCCGTCGTATTCTTGCCTCTTTGCAAGAAGCTGATGCCAGTCACCGTGAACTGACCGATGAAAGCATTTTAATTGGCGAAGAAATTTCCACCGCAGCTTTGGTAGAACTGCCTGTTGATAAAATTGCAGCGATTGTCACCACCGAAGGGGCGATGAATTCACACATGGTGATTGTGGCACGTGCCCTTGGCATTCCAACTGTAGTGGGTGTGACAGAGCTGCCAATCAACAGTCTAGACGATGTAGAAATGATTGTAGATGCGCACCAAGGTCGGGTCTTCATCAACCCGCCACGACGTATGCGCACGCGCTATAAAGAGATTCAAAAAGAAGAAGAACAAATTGCCAAAGACCTGAAGCAATATGAAACCAAAGATGCCATTACCCCTGACGGCGTTGCGGTAAAATTGTACGTCAATACAGGCTTGATGATTGATGTTGTACGTGGCGTGCAACGTGGTGCCAAAGGGGTCGGTTTATACCGTTCTGAAATTCCGTTTATGTTGCGTGATCGCTTCCCGGGTGAAGAAGAACAACGTGCTATTTACCGCCAACAGCTTAGCCATTTTGCCAATAAACCTGTGGTGATGCGTACGCTGGATATTGGTGCAGACAAGGACTTGCCATACTTCTCAATTGAGGAAGAAAACTCAGCCTTGGGCTGGCGTGGAATTCGCTTCACGCTGGATCACCCTGAAATTTTTTCTTCACAAATTCGCGCCATGCTCAAAGCCAGCATTGGTCTAAATAATCTGCATATTTTACTGCCTATGATTACCAGTGTCAGTGAAGTAGAAGAAGCCTTGTACTTGCTAGATCGTGACTGGCAAGCAGTACAGGAAGAAGAACAGGTTAAAATTAACAAGCCTAAAATTGGCATTATGGTAGAAGTGCCGAGTGTACTGCTGCAAATTGATGAATTTGCCCCATTGGTGGATTTTTTCTCGGTGGGGTCAAACGACTTAACCCAATATTTATTGGCTGTTGACCGTAACAATCCGCGTGTAGCCAACGTCTATTCACACTTTCACCCTGCAATACTACGCGCCTTAACCCGCTTGGTAAAAGAATGTCATAAATATGATAAGCCAGTGAGTGTCTGTGGTGAAATGGCGGGAGACCCGCTGTCTGCGGTACTTCTGATGGCGATGGGCTTTAATACCCTGTCGATGAGTTCAAGTAATATTCTGCGGGTACGTAAAGCGATTTGTCATGTACCAATGAGTGATGCACAAAATCTACTAGAACAAGCCTTAAAAATGAATAACCCACTTATGGTAAAAAGTTTGCTTGAATATT
Source organism: Acinetobacter sp. A1 (assembly GCF_012371315.1). Taxonomy (NCBI): domain Bacteria; kingdom Pseudomonadati; phylum Pseudomonadota; class Gammaproteobacteria; order Moraxellales; family Moraxellaceae; genus Acinetobacter; species Acinetobacter sp. A1. The sequence goes on along the minus strand of NZ_JAAZQY010000013.1, from coordinate 6,307 downwards.
ATTTTAAAACCCATGGCTTGGGCGATATGGTGAAACTGGCAACACGCATCGTAGCGCCATAAACATTGCTAAAGCTCAAGCAGCACGCAATACATCCCAAAAACAACAAGGGCGATAATCATCGGAATATCGCCCTTGTTTGTGTTTGCTATAGCCTCGTTTGGCATTTTTCTTGCGGTCTACAAAAACCTGACTTTTGTTGACCTCATGCATGTGCTTTGCCACAAAGTTATGCTGAATAAGTTCTGGCTGTTTTTTCTTTGCCATGATGCTGTTCCTTTCAGTTGATCATTGAAATGAGCAGTATGCCTGCTCTATATAAATGGAGGTGTTGGCGTAAAACTCAAGCCGATAATATCTGCAAAATATGGTTAATCTTCCTTCACCCTTCCACACAAATTGGGCAGCCGATCATACGCTTTTTTGTACAATTTACAAGCGATTTACCCTAAATAGTGCTAAGATAAAAATAAGGGTGAAAAACTTACTAAAAGCAGTTTTACTGGATTTTTCTAACGGTTATTTTTGAAAGCTATTTTAAAGAATATTCAGCTGCTTTACCCATACAATTATAGCACGAAATTCTAAAAAATTTTATTACTTTGCAAAGACTTAGTAGTTATAAAATCCACTAGAAAAACGGCAATGATTGGCTAATATGAATATAGAAGATCAGTTAAACAAGACCATTAAAAACAGGAGTCAAATCTATGATTTATGAAGTATCTGGAGATATTTTACTGAGCGAAGCACGTGCAATTGCTCACGGTGTTGCCCCTAACGATAACTTTGCTACAGGTTTGGCTTTAAGTCTGCGCGAGCACTGGCCTGCATTGTATAAAGACTTCCGTAACTATTGCCATATTTACCACCCGAAAGCGGGCGAGCAATGGACTTGGGTTAATGCTGAAGGTCAACGCATTGTAAACCTGATGACTCAGGAAGCCGCTTATGACAACGGTTCAAAACCTGGTAAAGCATCAACAGAATACGTAAACCGTACTTTGAAAAACTTAAAACAGTTGATTGAAGAAGAGAAAATTGAAAGCTTGGCATTACCACGTCTTGCAACAGGTGTAGGCGGTTTAGATTGGGAAGATGTACGTCCACTGATCTACAAACACTTAGAAGATTTGGATATTCCGATCTACATTTACACGCTTTATCAAAAAGGTGTAAAAGCTGAAGAGCCTGCGAAATAAGTATTACCAGATCAGCTTTGACTCGATCTATTGAGTGTGATTATTCAACACTTAACTGAAAGAGACGGTTCGATTCACCCGTTTGGTGTTTGCCAAGCGGGTGAATTTTTTGGTGTTCTGAACACAGCGAGCGAGTATTGAGTTTTATGCCGCAAATGCACGCTGTAAAATGGCTGCAACATCTACCTGTTCAGGTTTCAGCATACCTACCACTTGCCCATGCGACTCACTATAACGTGACTGGATAAAACCCTGTGCAACAAAGTCTGGGGCATAACGCAGCAACAATACCGCTTGTGCCAAGATCACTAAACGGCTGACTAAAGAACGTGCCATAAATTGCAAATCATTGCTGTTCGTGCTCTTCAATAACTGCTGCAAACGATCTAATTCACTGCCCAAAATAGCATCTGTAATGGCAGTACCCGCCAAGTCTTGTAATAACACCTGAATTAGCTCAGGTTCTCGCTGCATGGCGCGTAGCACATCTAAGCACATCACATTGCCTGAACCTTCCCAAATGGTATTCACAGGCGCTTCTTTGAAAATACGTGCCATGATGCCGTTATCGACATAACCATTGCCACCAAAGACTTCCATCATCTCGCCTGTAAGCTCCACAGCTCGTTTGCATACCCAAAACTTCGCTGCAGGTGTCATTAAACGCTTCCATGCCAAAGACACAGCATCATCGCTTTCATAACAATTTGCCAAATGAAAACTGAGTTGTACTGCAGCTTCAGTTTCCAGTGCTAAATCTGTCAAAACCGCCTGCATTAATGGCTGATTAGCCAGCGTCTGCCCAAAAGCCTGACGCTGTCGGGTATAGGCAAGGCACTGCACAAGGGCTTGGCGCAACATGGCACTACTGCCCACAGCACAAGTTAAACGGGTGTAATTCGCCATTTCAATAATCGTGGGAATACCACGCCCCGCTTCTCCAATCATAATGCCCCAAGCCTTCTGAAATTCGACTTCTGAACTGGAGTTGCTGCGGTTTCCGACTTTGTCTTTTAAGCGCTGTACCTGAACATGATTTTTGCTGCCATCTTCCAACCAGCGCGGTACAAAGAAACAAGCCAAACCATCTTGCTCGGTATTGGCCACCACCAAATGCGCATCACACATCGGGGCCGAGAAAAACCATTTATGCCCTGTCAGTAAATAAGCTTGGCCTCGTCCTGTTTCTGCGACTGGAACGGCAAGTGTTTGGTTGGCACGCACATCTGAACCACCCTGCTTTTCTGTCATCCCCATGCCGAGCCAAATAGATTTCTTTTGTGAAATTGGCACATCACGCGGATCATATTCATTGCTTAGCAGCTTTTCGCCAATTTTGGCCCACAATTCAGGTTCACGCTGAATCAGCGGAATACTGCCCAAAGTCATAGAATTCGGGCATAAATTACCACATTCAACTTGTCCTGCCAGATAAAACCGACTGGCCCAATCCACCCACTTTGCTGTAGATTGAAGCTGTTTAAATGGATGCGCATGGGTGTCAAATTCACGATTCAGCGCCATCCAGTGATGCCATGCGGGATGAAACTCAACCACATCCTGACGACGTCCACGAGCATCAAAGGCATGTAAAATAGGGGTATGCCGATTGGCTAAATCTGCATAGTGATAATATTCTGCCGAAGCCGCAATTTGCCCCATTTCATTGAGCTGTGTCTGATCCGTACTACCATAACGAGATAAAATTTCTTGTAAAACAATGTCACTTTCAAATAAGTTATAGTCTTGTAGTTCGTCAAACTGATTTTGAATTTGATGGGTCGCCCATGTTTGCATTGTGTTAGATCCCTGATGATTTTTTCCTGATGATGCTTTTCAGTATAGAAAATAATAAGCAGCAAGGTGTTCGGCTTTATTTATGAAAAATTCTGAGATACAAGTACGTCGTAAACCGCGCCAATCAAGGGCTAAACTGACCCAAGAGGCCTTACAGGAAAGTTTTGTTCGGCTTTTACATGAACGCCCTGCAGATCAAATTACCATTCGTGAAATTACAGACTTGGCAGGCGTGGGTTTAGGCACGTTTTATGAATATTTTTCTAAAAAAGAAGATTTAATTGCACTCACCATTCACCTACACGTGAAAACCAATGCAGAACGCCTACAAACTTATGCACATCGGCAACTGGAGTTATCCACAAATCTGGCTTTTGAGGATTATTTGCAGCTAATTGTAGGCTTTCAGCTCGAACAGATTCAGGCTCAACAATTTTTATGGGCGCATAGTTTTTTATTAGAGCGGCAAATTTCTAGCATTGAAATTTATAGAAAAAGTTATGCCATGATGGTGCAGATGTGGCTGAATATTCTTGGCCCATTTATTGCCAATACAAGCCAGTGCTACGCCCTTGCTTTAAATATGCAGCGTATTTGCTATGGTTTTGTCGCACAAAGTTTATTAATGGAGCCTAATTTTCAGGATTGGCCGCAATTACGTAGTGATATGTTGCAAGCCATGCAGCCTTTTTACAACAACCTGAAAAGCCTTTAATAGCTTCCAATTTACGTCAGCCAAGCACTCAGTTTTAGCATCGTTAATGCCAATCATCAGCAACAAATTTATCTATTTGTAAAATCAATAAAATCGTTTTACATTAAAATGGTAAGATTTAGATGCTTTCAGCTATGCATGACATTTCAGCATGATATTGTGGTGTTGTAGTTGATTTTTAAACGAACAAAACGGTTCATGGCAGCTTGCTTTATGAAGATAAGTTTCTAATGCAGCCCCCTACATGATGATCACAATAATGGAGAACAATGATGAGCCAAGATATTAAAAAATGTCCTGTGACGCATTTAACCACTGACGCGGGCGCACCCGTTGTTGATAACCAAAACAGTATGACCGCAGGTGCTCGTGGTCCATTGCTTGCGCAAGATTTATGGCTCAATGAAAAACTAGCTAACTTTGTTCGCGAAGTGATTCCTGAGCGTCGTATGCATGCCAAAGGTTCAGGTGCTTTTGGTACATTTACAGTGACCCATGACATTAGCCAATATACTCGCGCTAAAATCTTCTCTGAAGTGGGCAAAAAAACTGAAATGTTTGCGCGCTTCTCTACCGTTGCAGGTGAGCGTGGTGCTGCCGATGCAGAACGTGATATTCGTGGTTTTGCACTGAAATTCTATACCGAAGAAGGTAACTGGGATTTAGTTGGTAACAACACACCAGTATTCTTCTTCCGCGACCCTCGCCAATTCCCAGACCTGAACAAAGCCGTAAAGCGTGACCCGCGCACCAACCTACGTGATGCAACCAACAACTGGGATTTCTGGACATTACTGCCAGAAGCATTACACCAAGTCACCATTGTGATGTCTGACCGTGGTATTCCAGTCGGTTATCGTCACATGCATGGTTTTGGTAGCCATACCTATAGCTTCATTAATGCCAACAATGAACGCTTCTGGGTAAAATTCCACTTCCGCACGCAACAAGGCATCAAAAACCTGACCGATGCTGAAGCAGCAGAATTAGTTGGTCGTGACCGTGAAAGCAGCCAGACTGACCTATATAACGCCATTGAACGTGGTGATTTCCCTAAATGGACGCTGTTCGTACAAATCATGCCTGAACTTGAGGCAGAACAAGTACCATATCATCCATTTGACCTGACCAAAGTTTGGCCTAAAGGTGACTATCCACTCATTCAAGTGGGTGAGTTTGAGCTGAACCGCAACCCAGAAAACTACTTCCAAGATGTTGAACAAGCCGCCTTTGCGCCAAGCAACCTTGTTCCAGGAATCAGCTATTCACCAGACCGCATGCTACAAGCGCGTTTAGTTAACTATGCCGATGCTGCTCGTTACCGTGTAGGCGTGAATCATTCACAAATTCCAGTGAATGCAGCACGTTGTCCCGTGCACTCAAACCGTCGTGATGGTCAAGGTCGTATGGATGGCAACTATGGCAGCTTGCCACACTACGAGCCAAACAGCTTCCACCAATGGCAAGAGCAGCCACAATACCGCGAACCTGCATTAAAAATCCGTGGTGATGCAGATTTTTGGGATTACCGTGAAGACGACAGCAACTATTTCAGCCAACCACGCGCCTTGTTCAACCTAATGAACCCTGAGCAAAAACAGGCACTGTTTGATAACACTGCACGTGCAATGGGCGATGCGCTAGACTTCATTAAGTACCGCCATATTCGTAACTGTTACGCATGTGACCCTGCTTATGGTGAAGGTGTTGCTGCTGCGTTGGGCATGACTGTTGCAGATGCACAAGCTGCTCGTGCAACGGATCCTGCACTTGGTCAGCCAGGTGTACTGTAATCTTTACACTTAAAGATTTACTAAAAATATGTCTTGTCCTGAAATAGATTGACAGTATTCCACTTCAAACCGAGTTAAGCAATTAGCTCGGTTTTTGTTTGCTCATACATCTGATTCGGGGTGTTCATATTTAAACTTAAATGCGGTCTATAACAATTGTAAATCATGATAGATTCCGCAATTAAGTGATCTAACTCCTTCATGGTTTGACATCGCGTGGTTAAAAACTCCTGCTTTAATATTCCATTAATTCGCTCTGCTAATGCATTCTGATAACAGTCCTTGCCATCTGTCATGGAAGGACATATCCCATAATGGCGCAATGCCGATTGATATAGCTCAGAGCAATATTGAGCACCTCTATCTGAATGATGAATCATCCTAGTCGCTCGATCTGTCGCTTGCTGCATCGCCATATGTAGAGCCTGCACAACATTCTCCGCACGCATATCATTCGATAACTTATAACCTTTAATCTGTCGGGTATAAGCATCTGTCACCAAGGATAAATAATGCACACCTTCAGCACTCTCAACATAGGTAATATCACTAACAAAGACTTCATTGGCTTGCACTGCTGAATAATCCTTTAATAAATTTGGATGCTTCTTCATCCAATGCTTGCTATCCGTAGTTTTTGTATAGCGACGCTTAGGGCGAATCAATAAGTTATTTTCTTTCAATATTTTAAATAACTGATCCCGTCCACACTTTAAACCACGTTGCAACAATTTGCCTTTAATAAGCCAATACAGCTTACGTGTTCCGATACTTGGCATGAGACAGCGATATTCCATAAC
>NZ_JAAZQY010000012.1:0-71492 GCF_012371315.1 Acinetobacter sp. A1 | reverse complement strand
CAGAAGTGAAACCTCTTCGCGCTGATGGTAGTGTGGGGTTACCCATGTGAGAGTAAGTCATCGCCAGCTCATTATTCAAACACCCTCAACAAGCGTTGAGGGTGTTTTTTTATGCATAAAATAAAATACTAAGAATAAAAAAACCTTAAACATAATTTAAGGGTTTTAAACTTATATAAATTCAAATACTTAGAAATGTGCTTCTAAGCCTAAATATGGACCTTTAAACTCTAATTGAGTTTCTTGGTTGGAATCTTGATTCAGTTTAATGTCTAAGATGCGATAACCCGCTTTTAAACCGACATCCACTAGAATCGCATCAATAAAGTTATATTTAATTTCAGCTTGAGCATCACGCACTTCATTGTCACTATTTTTGGCATAGTTGGCTTCAGCTTTGGCACTTAAACCCGTAAACGGTAATTTGACCGCTGCTTCTGCATATAGCATAGGTAGCGTTTCACTGACGTCTTGTGTTGAAAACAAATTCGATCTTAAGTCGCCTTCGAGTACTTTTGCGCCGAATCCAACATCTGCTGCAACAATATTATCTAAAATTTCATAATATAAAATGAAATCTGAATAGTCTAAATCGAGCAGATGGGTTTTTACACCTGCAACACTTTGTTCACTTTCGGCCTGTAAATTGGTGTGTTTAATTTTTGCATTGGGCAAAAATGGCACAGGATGCTCGACTGAAACGCTAAAAGGTAGGGCATAATCATCATCAAGTGCAGGTGAAAGTTGCGTTTGAGTCCAGTCTGCACTGTATTTCCAGTAATCTAGGCTGGCTTTTACACCAATGATATCGGCATGTGCTAATGAACAGCCAGCAAGGCTGAGTGCTAAAGCAAAACGTGGTATGGTGATCATAAGAACCCTAAAATTTTGTGGACATCATTTTGTCGTGATTGGATTTAAATTGTGATTTTGCATAGGATGTCTATATCTTATGCGCTATTGTCCAATTTAGTGCATCATACATTTACTTGAATGAAAATTCTTGCAAAAAATACAGCCTATTCGTGCCAAAAACTGAGGATTTTAGTATGCAAAATATCAATCATCCCGTGGATTATCCGCTTTATGTGGCCAGTAAAGCGCTAGAAACAGGGCAATGGTTAGACGTTCAGCATAAATATTCTCAAAAATTGTACGCCCGTGTTGCACTTGCAGATGCCAAAACGCTGGAAAAATCTGTTCGTGCTGCGGTAAAAGCAGAAGCTGAAATGGCAAAATTACAGCCTTTTCAAAAACAAAAAATTCTGCTGCATTGTGTGCAGCGTTTCCAAGATATGCGTGAAGAATTGGTTGACATTCTAATAGCTGAAGGTGGAAAACCACGCATGGCTGCAATGGCAGAGGTGGAGCGTTTAATTAATACCTTCCAAATTGCGGCAGACGCTGTATCGCAATTAGATGAAGGGCGCATTTTGCCTTTGGCTGTGACGGCTGCTGCTGAAAATTATCAAGGCATGGTCAAGCATGTGCCAATCGGTGCAGTATCTTTAATTAGTCCGTTTAATTTTCCACTGAATTTAACTGCACATAAAATTGCGCCTGCCATTGCAGCAGGTTGTCCTTTTGTACTGAAACCTGCCAGTGCTACCCCTATTTCAGCATTAAAAATTGCTGAAGTTTTGGCAGAAACGGAGTTGCCAAAAGGTGCTTTTTCGGTATTGCCTTGTGAGCGGGAACAAGCAGATGTTTTAGTTACCGATGACCGTTTTAAGTTGTTGAGTTTTACGGGTTCAGATGTGGTGGGCTGGGATATGAAAGCCCGTGCAGGCCGTAAAAAAGTGACCTTAGAGTTGGGCGGCAATGCAGCAGTGATGATTGAACCTGATACAGAATTGAATGATGCGCTGATCAATCGTCTCATTGGCGGGGCATATAATCATGCAGGGCAGGTGTGTATTAGTGTGCAACGTATTTTAGTGCATGTAGATGTATATGCTGAGCTGAAAAAGAAAATGGTCAGCCAGCTGAAAAAAATCAAAGCGGCAGACCCAGATTTAGACACGACGCTAGTTGGCCCAATGATTAAGGCTTCTGAAGCGCAGCGTCTAAAAAAATGGATCGATAAGGCGGTGAAGAAAGGTGCAAAATTGTTGGTCGGTGGGGAACTCAAAGGGGTGATGTTTGAGCCGACTTTATTGGAACAGGTCGATCCAAACTTAGAAGTATATAAAGATGAAGTCTTTGGGCCAGTTGCCATTTTGGAAAAATATTCATCTTTTGAACAAGGGATTGCGCGTATTAATCAAAGCCGTTTTGGTTTACAGGCAGGTGTGTATACACAAAGTCTGGATAAAATGCTGTATGCATGGGAGCAGTTGCAGGTGGGTGGTGTGATTATTAATGATATTCCATCCTTCCGCGTGGACAATATGCCTTATGGAGGGGTGAAGGATTCAGGTTTAGGGCGAGAAGGGATTCAATCTGCCATTCGTGATATGCAAGAAGAACGTTTATTGGTAATTAAGCGTTAAGGCATTGCTCTTTTTCGCGTCATTTAGCCAGCGCTGTAGCGATTTAAAAACGACTTCGGTGCTGCTTAGAATGAATGAAAAGTAAAATAATCAGAACAAGCTAAAAAATATATTCCAAATAGTTATATTATTTATAACCAAAAAATCAAGTCAAAATGGAATGGAATTTGAACGTTTGATTAAAAAAGTGCATATAAAAAGCATCTTTCTGAGCAGAATTTACAGAAAAATTGTTCAAAAATGAGTATTGTTAAGCCATACAAAAGCGCACTATTTTGTAAAAACTTTAAGCAAGATTTTCTGAATATTTCGCTGTTTGATCTTTAGATCATGACGCTCACAAGGTGTAACTCTAAAGCAAACACCCAGATTTTCATTTTTTGCAGAATATTTTTTGTGTGCGCTAAAGTACCGTAATATAAGTAAATTTAAGCTAATGAAAAAGCAGGTTTATTTATATAAAAGGTTATAATTAAAAACAAGCAGTAAAAAAATATTCTGAAGTTTAGGTGTTCTATGACAGATTCTCGTGAGAGTTGGTCCGCACGATCAGGCTTCATTATTGCAGCCATTGGTTCTGCGGTCGGGCTAGGCAATATTTGGCGTTTCCCTTATGTTGCGTATGAAAATGGTGGCGGTGCATTTTTAATTCCGTATTTAATTGCGATCTTTGCCGCAGGTTTGCCATTATTGTTTTTGGACTATGCGGTCGGGCATAAGTACCGTAAAGCACCGCCAACGGCTTATAAAAAGCTGATGAACAGCGAATCACTTGGTTGGTGGCAAGTGATGGTGACCTTGTTGATTGGGATTTACTATGCCAGCGTGTTGTCTTGGGCAGGCAGCTATATGTTCTATTCCATTGGTCAACAATGGGGTGCAGATACAGAAAAATTCTTCTTCTCGACCTATTTGCAAAATGGTGAAGGCTTAGCTTTCGGTTTTGTACCGACTTTATTTATTGGATTAGTCATCGTGTGGACGGTGGTGATGTTCATTTTATATGGTGGGGTCAAAAAAGGGGTGGAGTTGTCGAATAAAATCTTTATGCCATTGTTGGTGATTTTATTCTCCATTTTGGTGATTCAAGCTTTACGTTTACCTGGTGCGGTAGATGGTTTAAATGCTTTCTTTACTCCAAATTGGGAAGCAATGGCGAACTATAAAGTTTGGTTAGCTGCCTTTGGTCATATCTTCTTCTCGCTTTCAGTTGGATTCGGGATCATGCTGACCTATTCATCTTACTTAAAGCGTAAAACCAATTTGACAGGTTCTGGCTTGGTGGTGGCATTGGCCAACTCTTCATTTGAAATTCTAGCGGGGATTGGTATTTTTGCTGCGCTTGGTTTCATGGCCTACAGCGCTGGTTCATCAGTAGATGAAGTGGTTTCTGGTGGTATTGGTCTTGCATTTATTGCATTCCCAAAAATTATTTCAAGCCTAGGTGCAGGTGGCGATCTATTCGGTTTCTTGTTCTTTGCTTCATTGACCGTTGCTGGTGTGACTTCAATGGTGAGTATTCTGCAAGTCCCTATTGCTGCTTTCCAAGACAAACTGGGTTGGTCTCGTAAACGTGCAGTGACCATTATTGCAGGTGGTTCGGCGATTATTTCAACCCTGTTATTCTCTACCCACAGCGCAATTACTTTTGTAGACATCATTGACTACTTTGCCAATAACATTGGTATTGTCGGTGGTGGTTTATTGTCAATTATTTTGGTGACTTGGTTCCGTCGTCCATTGCTTAAAGAACTGCAAACACATGTCAATCAATACTCAAGCATCAAATTGGGTTGGGGGTGGAATTTTCTCTTAACTGTAGTCACACCACTTTCTTTATTGGTTGCTTTAGGTTTAACCCTTAAATCTATTTTTGCAGAAGGCTATAGTGGCTATCCATTACATATTTTACTCACCGTGGGTGGGGGTACAGTGCTGCTATTTGTAATTGGTGCAGTAATGCTTAGCCGTTTAAAAGACCACGACGCAGCGGAGAAATAATATGAATACATCGGCAATTGTGATGTTGCTCATTTCAACTGTGGTGCTATGGGGTGGATTGGTCTTAGCGATGATTCATCTGATTAAAAACCCAGATGAACTGGAAGACTAAACTTGAGATGAGGATGTACAAGTGCTTTATGCCAATTACATCCTGAAGTTTAAAAAAGTCAAAAAATAACCCTTGAATCGATCAAGGGTTATTTTTTTGAAAAGAGAAAAAGTAGCAATAAATTTATGCTGTTTTTTCGATACGGCAATAATAAAAACCATCACCACGACCTTGCTGTGGTAGCAATTGGCGTCCATATTGTTGCGCAATGCCCCAGTCTGCTTCAATTTTGACTTCTTTGGCATTGTCATATTCGGCAAAAAACAGCTGCATTTGCTGTTCATTTTCGGCTTTTAAAATCGAGCAGGTAATGTAGAGCAATGTGCCACCCACTTTAAGTTGCTGCCACATGTGTTGCAAAATCTGTTGTTGTAAGGCTGCGGTTTGTTGAATGTCGCCAGATTGACGCAGCAAGCGAATATCTGGATGACGACGCAAGACTCCAATTGCTGAACATGGGGCATCTAATACAATACAGTCTACGGTTTCATTGGTCGTCCATGTGGTGGCATCAGCAGCGACAATATCGACCTGTGTGTCTTGATTCAGCTGTAGACGTTCTAGGTTTTCGCTGACACGTAACAGACGTTTGGCATCGTGATCTAATGCAATCAGTTTTTTAGGCTGAAACTTTTCCAAAAGATGTGCTGTTTTGCCACCAGGTGCTGCGCAGGCATCGACCACGACTTTGCCATCTAAATTTGGCAAGAGAGAAGCACACAACTGGGCGTGTTCATCTTGAACCGAAAACACGCCCTCATCAAAGCCGGGTAAGTCTGGAATGTGCACATTTTGCTGCATCACAATACCGACTTCAGACAGGCTGCAAGCTTCGGCTGCAATCTCTTGTTCCTGCAAAATTTCTAGATAGTCATCACGGCTAATTTGGCGTGTATTGACTCTTAAAGTCAGTGGTGCAATTTGTTTTAGGCTTTGGGTTAATTGCTCCAGTTGTTCTGGCCAGTCTTTTTTCAGACGCTTGTATAACCAACTTGGTAAACCATGTGCCTGAGTCAAAGCGGTTTGAAAGTCTGAGGTTTCACGTGAAACACGACGCAGAATGGCATTGACCACACCACTTAAGGCTTGATAGCCCAATTGCTTGGTCGCAGTCACGGTTTCCGAAATAGCGGCATGACTAGCCACACGAGTGCAGAGTACTTGATACAGCCCGACGTATAAGCAAGTTTCTACGGTTTCATTGTTTAAAGGTTTGACCAACAACGGCAAGGTAATGCTTTTTAGGGCATACCACTGTCTTAAAGTCCCCAAAACTAGCTCGTGAAATAAGGCACGGTCACGTTCTGAGACTTTATTTAAGTGTAAAGGCAAAACACTGCTTAAAGATTGTCCTTGCTGGACAGCCAATAAAGTACGGATTACTTGGGCACGCAAGTTCAAATGCGAGCTGCCAGATTCAGATGGGCTCATGCGAGAACTTGTCCTGATTGAAGTTTTTGAGTTTGAATAATTTGTACTGGGTTCAGAGGCTTAGCGCCTGGCCATTGCAACGAGCTTAAGCACACTGCTTGTTGATCGCCACAAGCGACGTGTACGCCTTGTTTGTCTAGTTTTAAAATTGTACCCGCAGCTTTGCCTTGTGCAGATTCATCCGATAATGCTGAACCCCATACTCGCAAGTTTTGGCTGTCATCTAAAGGGATAAATGCCACAGGCCAAGGGTTAAAGGCACGAATATTACGGTCAATTGCAACGGCTGACTGTGACCAGTCAATTTGAGCTTCGGCTTTAGAGAGTTTATGCGCATAGACCGTTAAGGCTTCGTCTTGCACTTCACGCGCTGCTAAATAATCTTGTAATTTTTGTTCTGAAGCCAAAACTTCAACAATCGCTTTGGCACCTTGCTCGGCCAATTTGTCATGTAAGCTGGCAGAGGTATCTTCTGCAGTAATGGGGCACAGGGTTTTATACATCATATCGCCTGTATCTAAACCTGCGGCCATTTTCATAATGGTTACGCCTGTTTCAGTATCGCCCGTAGCAATAGCACGCTGAATAGGCGCTGCACCACGCCAACGTGGTAATAACGAACCGTGGATATTCAAACAACCGTATTTAGGGGTATCTAAAACCACTTGTGGCAAGATGAGACCATAAGCTGCGACGACCATGACATCGGCATTCAGGGCAGCCAATTCTTGTTGGGCCGCTAAACCTTCTTCAGTAGATGATTTAAAATGCAAAGGTTGATACACAGGAAGATCGTGTTGCAGTGCCAATTGTTTAACCGCTGAAGCAGTGAGTTTTTGCCCACGTCCCGCTTTACGGTCAGGCTGAGTGTAGACCGCGACAATGTCATGTTCAGTGTTCAGGAGTGCTGCCAAAGCACTTGCAGCGAATTCAGGCGTACCCGCAAAAACGATTTTCAATGGAAATCAACCCATGTAAATAGATAACGCGGCAATTATAACAAATTGCAGCTCAAAGGTCGGAAAGGGATGTAACAAATCCCCTCTGCGGCTGTTCTGCGCTATAATTATTATGATAAATATTGGTAATGCAAAACCTAAATATTATTCATGAAAGTTTTGTATTGGATTCAGTATGATCAACAAAGTGCTGTCGTTTTTAAGCCATTGCGTATTTTTTAACTAGGACATAAAGCAGCAGCCTTACTACCTCAAGCTGTAGTAAAATAGAAAGATTCTTCAACTGTTTTGCAGTGATAAAGATCTTGCAAACAGTATTATTTCGCTAGAATGAATATCGTATTCATTCCCGCACAACCAAGTTGGAACTTTACAATGCCTGACTATCGTTCAAAAACATCGACACACGGAAGAAATATGGCTGGTGCACGTGGCTTATGGCGTGCAACAGGTATGAAAGACGAAGATTTCGGTAAGCCGATTATTGCGGTGGTCAACTCATTTACCCAATTTGTACCGGGTCACGTACATTTAAAAGACCTTGGGCAAATGGTGGCAGAGCAAATTCAGGCTGCAGGTGGTGTGGCTAAAGAGTTCAATACCATTGCGGTAGATGACGGGATTGCCATGGGTCATGACGGCATGTTGTATTCATTGCCATCGCGTGACTTGATTGCCGACTCTGTTGAATACATGGTGAGCGCACACTGTGCCGATGCCATGGTATGTATTTCAAACTGTGACAAAATCACCCCGGGAATGTTGATGGCTGCAATGCGTCTGAACATTCCAGTAGTCTTTGTGTCTGGCGGCCCAATGGAAGCAGGTAAAGTTAAAATTCGCGGTAATGAGCATGCGATTGACTTGATTGATGCAATGATTGTGGCAGCAGATGACAACTACAGCGACGAAGAAGTGGCTGAGTACGAGCGTTCTGCATGTCCAACTTGTGGTTCATGTTCAGGCATGTTCACTGCAAACTCAATGAACTGCTTAACTGAAGCTTTAGGTTTATCTTTACCGGGCAATGGTTCAATTGTTGCCACCCATGCTAATCGTAAAAAACTGTTCGATCAAGCAGGTCAGTTAATTGTGGAATTGGCAAAACGCCATTATGAACAAGACGACTACAGCGTATTGCCACGTTCAATGGTTACTAAGGCATCGTATGAAAATGCCATGACACTAGACATTGCCATGGGCGGTTCAACCAACACCGTATTGCACTTATTGGCAGCTGCCAATGAAGCAGGTGTTGATTTCACCATGGATGATATTGACCGTTTATCACGCAAAGTACCTGTTTTGTGTAAAGTTGCACCTGCAAAACAAGACGTTCACATGGAAGATGTACACCGTGCAGGCGGCATCATGTCTATTTTAGGTGAGCTAGACCGTGCGGGCTTATTAGATACTTCAGTGGGTACAGTCCACGAAGCAACATTAAAAGATGCTTTAGACAAATGGGACATTATCCGTACTGAAAATGAAGAAGTGTATAGCTTCTACCGTTCTGCACCGGGCGGCGTACCAACTCAAACTGCATTCTCACAAGACCGTTACTATTCACGTTTAGATGGTGACCGTGATAGTGGTGTCATCCGTAATGCAGAAAATGCGTTCTCTAAAGATGGTGGTTTGGCGGTACTTTACGGCAACATCGCTTTAGATGGCTGTATTGTGAAAACTGCAGGGGTAGATGATTCCATTCTAAAATTCAACGGTACGGCACGTGTTTTTGAAAGTCAGGATGCTGCAGTCGATGCGATCTTGGGCGGTAAAATTACAGCGGGTGATGTGGTGGTGATTCGCTACGAAGGCCCACGTGGCGGCCCGGGTATGCAAGAAATGTTGTATCCGACCAGCTATTTGAAATCTAAAGGTTTGGGCAAAGAATGTGCCTTACTCACCGATGGTCGTTTCTCTGGCGGTTCTTCAGGTCTTTCAATTGGTCATGTTTCTCCAGAAGCGGCAGAAGGTGGTGCGATTGGTTTGGTTGAAGATGGCGACCGTATCGAAATTGATATTCCAAACCGCAGCATTCATTTGGCAGTCGATGATGCAACCATGGCGGCACGTCGTGAAGCACAGGAAGCCAAAGGCTGGCATCCTGTAGAAGAGCGTCCACGTAAAATTTCAAAAGCCTTGAAAGCTTATGCGATGCACACCACCAGTGCGGCAAAAGGTGCGGTACGCGAAATCTAAGCATCCACTAGCGCATAAATCTTAAATAAAAAAGCACTCCAAAATTGGGGTGCTTTTTTATGTGCATACCTGTGCAGGATGTGACATCTAAATCGCACATGGTTTTTCTTGGGCATTTGGTTTTATATCGTGCCTGCTTTCTATACAATGAAATACAGAATAAATTAGATCCGTATGACTTGACCGATCTTGCAAGGAATCCGCTATGAGTAAACAGAATATTCGCGAACATTCAGCCGAAGTCTATGAAGGCATTGAAAATGCACCTGCACGTTCCATGATGCGCGCGGTCGGTTTTAAGGATGAAGATTTTAGCCGTCCATTCATTGGTATTGCATCGACTTGGGCCAATGTCACACCGTGTAATATGCACATTGACGGCTTGGCACGAGAAGCAGAAACAGGTGTGAATCAGGCTGGTGGTAAAGGTATTATTTTCAATACCATCACCATTTCAGACGGTATTTCTAACGGCACCGAAGGCATGAAATATTCACTGGTTTCACGTGAAATCATTGCCGACTCAATTGAAGCGGTGGTGGGTTGTCAGGCTTATGATGGCGTAATTGCCATTGGTGGCTGTGACAAAAACATGCCGGGCTGCATTATGGGACTGGCACGTTTAAACCGTCCAGGCTTGTTTGTGTATGGTGGCACCATCAAACCAGGTGCAGGACATACCGATATTATTTCGGTGTTTGAAGCTGTGGGGCAGCATGCCAAAGGTGAAATTAACGAAATTCAGGTCAAGCAAATTGAAGAAGTGGCTTTGCCCGGTGCAGGCTCTTGTGGTGGTATG
The DNA here is from genome assembly GCF_012371315.1 of Acinetobacter sp. A1. Lineage (NCBI taxonomy): Bacteria > Pseudomonadati > Pseudomonadota > Gammaproteobacteria > Moraxellales > Moraxellaceae > Acinetobacter > Acinetobacter sp. A1. Next base: position 61,493 of record NZ_JAAZQY010000012.1, on the reverse strand, counting down.
TACACCGCCAACTCAATGGCATCGGCCATTGAAGCCTTGGGCATGAGTTTGCCGGGTTCTTCGGCACAGGAAGCAGTATCTCAAGACAAATTGCAGGATTGCCAACGTGCAGGCGAAGCCGTTATGAATCTGTTACGTCTGGATATTAAACCGCGTGACATTATGACCAAGTCTGCTTTTGAAAATGCCATTAAAGTGCTGATTGCTTTGGGCGGTTCAACCAATGGCGTACTGCATTTAATTGCTATGGCTCACTCAGCAGGGGTGGAGCTCACGCTAGATGACTTTGTACGAATTGGTCAGGAAACACCTGTGGTGGCAGATGTACGCCCATCGGGTAAATATTTAATGTCTGAGCTGATTGCGATTGGCGGAATTCAACCGCTAATGAAACGTATGCTCGATGCAGGAATGTTAGATGGTTCGTGCTTAACCGTTACTGGTAAAACTTTGGCAGAAAACTTGGCCGATGTTGCTGACTACCCAGCCGATCAGCAGATTATTTTACCGTTTGATGCCCCAATTAAAAAAGATTCGCATTTGGTGGTGTTAAAAGGCAATTTATCGCCAACAGGGGCGGTGGCCAAAATTACAGGCAAAGAAGGTTTGTATTTTGAAGGCCCTGCACGTGTTTTTGAAGGCGAAATTGGTGCAATGCGCGGTATTTTGGATGGTGAAGTCCAAGAAGGTGAAGTGGTGGTGATTCGTGGTGAAGGCCCTAAAGGTGGCCCGGGTATGCCTGAAATGCTAAAACCAACTTCTGCCATTATTGGTAAAGGCTTAGGAAACTCAGTGGCTTTAATTACCGATGGGCGATTCTCAGGCGGCAGTCATGGTTTTGTGATTGGACATGTGACCCCAGAAGCCTATGAAGGTGGGCCAATTGGTCTGGTTAAAAATGGCGATAAAATTTCGATTAATGCCGAAACCCGTGAAATGACTTGGCATGTGTCGGAAGAAGAAATGGCCGCACGTAAAGCTGCATGGGTCAAACCAAAACCAAACTACACCCATGGTGCTTTGGCAAAATTTGCCAAACTGGCATCGGGGGCAGAGAAGGGTGCGGTTACCGATCTGAATTTAGAGGTCTAGAGGTCTAATTGATCAATTAGATGTGAATTGATATAAATCCTTGTGTAGTATTTAGGGACTAGCGCCATGGTTGTTTTTGTCCATAGACCCTAGACCACAAGGATTTTAATTGTAGAGGTTGATCTCATGTCACTGTTGCGCCGTTGGTTCGATCCGATTCGATCGAGTTGGTTTTATCAAAAACCTTCTCGGCAAGCGGTGTTGCCCACGGAACACGGACTGAGTGTACATCTGCGTTTAGACGATGTTTACAGCTATTTGGCGGTGCAGCAACTGCCGCAGTTAGAAGATATTTTGGCAGAGGAATTAAAGCCGTTAAAGGTGGTAATTTCTAGCCAAAGTGGTGATGCTCCAAATCAAATGTCAGCAGCGGAATGGCAAAACTATTGCATCAATGATGCGCAGATTTTGGCTAAGCAACATCGTTTTAGTTTTCACGATACACCCGAACCACCGACTGCAGAAGCCTTGATGCAGGCCGAAGCCATTTTGCGGCATACCCCGCTACGTGGGCAGGACTTTTTGTATTTACTTGAAGATGTGTTCCACATGTTGTGGCAAAAACAGTCGGGTAAATTACGCACCTTATATGCCATGGCCAGCCGTCATCATCAGGTGCAGGATTTTTCCGAACGAGTATTTGATGACGCACCTGTATTGGCCAGTTATTTTGAATTTGGCGGACGTAAATACCACGCGGTCGATGATTTATTGCGTTTAACCCGCCGTTTAAAACAACAAAAACTACTCACTGATAATCCTATTTTTTTGATTAATCACATTGAATGGCGTGAACATTTAATTAGTGATGCTGCGGAACTGAACGAAATTCAGGCACTGGATCCAGAGCTGGATTTATATATTGCCTTGGAAGACCCGATTTCTTGGTTATTGCTGGCTTATATCAAGGAAGAATTGGCAGCCTATTACAACATTCATTTAAATGTGTACCCATTGTCGTACCACGGGCGAGATGGCTTTGACTGGGGACTAGCCACCCGATTGTCTAAACGTACCGATGTTGCGTTTACACCATTTTGCCGTCCAACCGAAGCTGCCACCACTTACATGGCGCAGCTGTATTACAGCGTGCCTGAAGAACAGCGCGTCGATGCCATGTATCGTATTTTGCAGGCGGTATGGACGAGAGGGCAGGATATGTCTTTTAAGGCACATTTTGATCGGATGCAGCGTGAATTAGAGCTAGAACAACTGAGTACAGCCGATGTTGCTGAATTGCTCAAAGAAAATGACATGTTGTGCGAGATGAAATCTCAGCCCGATTTTCCTGTGCTGGAATTGCGCATTGATGGGCAAAGTTATGTATTTAACAGCTTATATCGGGTGTGGATGATTGAAAGTATTTTCAGTAATGTGTTAGAAGAAAAGTATAAGAGTGAAATTGAAAACGAAACTGAAAGTGTAGCCCCAGCCCATGAACAATGAAAAAGTAAACTCATTACAACAAGCACGTGACAAGATTGATCAGATAGATGTGGCTTTAATTGAACTGATTGCATCACGTCAGTTTTATGTCGATCAAGCCATGCGCCATAAACAGACGGTAGAAGATGTGCAATCGCCACAGCGAGTGAAAGAAGTCATTGAAAAAGTGCGTGCCCTTGCGCTGCAACATGATGTTGATCCTGATATGGTTGAGCGTTTGTACCACGATATGATTCAGCACTTTATTCAACGTGAACTGAAAGAATTCCGCCCTTAAAAAAGTTTTTTATGAGTTTGGTGTGATATTTCAAACTCAGCCAATCCTTTCCTTTACGCTGCAAAATTGCGGTGTCTGTATTTATTTTTAGCCTCAAAACAGCATTTTTTAAAAATAATATGTTTATTTTTTCTGTAGACAGCTTTTAGCGCAAAGCCTTGCCTGTCTTGGCTTTGCTGTTGCTTTTGAAAGCTATGGTAAAAAAAAGATTATGATTTTATTACATTTTTTAACATTGTAAGTTTGCATTATTCTGAAAAGTATATATATTGTATATACATCTTTTGCAAAGCAGTCTTTATTTTGGAGAGATCAGCAATGAACGAGCAAATCAAAAAAATAAAGACAGGCAAGAAAGATGGACAACTTTTAATTCGTATTAATAGTACTGAACGTGATGAATTTATTCGTTTATGTGAAGAACTTGATACTAGTGCTGCTCGTGAATTAAGAAAATTTATTCGTAGTTTTGTGAAACAACACAATGGCAACGAATAGCCTTACTAAGGAGTAATACCATGGCTAAGCAAGTTAAATCTTTGAAGCAAAAAATCAAAGCACGTTTGAAAAAGATTTCAAAACATAAAGGCAAATTGAAGCAACTTAAGCAAGAGCTTAAAAAACAGAAATAAGCCACAGCAAAAGCATGATCTCTTAAAACGGTTTATTCTAGACAGACCGTTTGAGGTAAAAAAAAGACCGAACAATCATTGTTGTTCGGTCTTTTTGCATTACTTCGGCAGCTGCTTAGGTTACAGCAGATGACAGCAGGTTCTGATTAGGATGGATCACGCAAACTAAAGAACCAGTTTAGGAACAAGGCCGCAAAAGTTGCTGTCCCAATCCCGCCCAAGTTAAAGCTGCCCAATTGCAACGCAAAGTCACCCGTTCCTAAAATAATGGTCACAGCAGCCACCATCAAGTTTTTGTTTTTAGAAAAATCGACTTTGTTTTCAATCCAGATTTTTGCGCCTGCAATGGTAATCAAACCAAATACCACAATCGAAGCACCCGTTAAAATGGCGGTAGGAATGGTATGGATAATTGCCCCAAATTTCGGTGATAAGCCAAGGAAAATAGCAAACATCCCCGCCACCACAAAAATAATCGTGGAATACACGCGGGTAACAGCCATCACCCCAATGTTTTCACCATAGGTAGTCATACCCGGCGCACCGACACCACCTGCGAGTGTTGTGGCAACACCATCGGCTACAAAGGCTTTACCAATGTGTGGATCGAGGTTTTCACCTGTCATGGCACCGACTGCTTTAATGTGTCCCAAGTTCTCTGCCACCAAAATGAAGGCAATTGGGGCAATAATCAGCATGGCATTCACATCAAATACAGGCGCATGAAAGTCTGGAACACCAAACCACGCGGCTTGCTGAATTGGTGTGAAGTTAATTGGCGTACCCAAGCCCATGATATTGCTGACAATAAAATAGATCAGATAAGACAGCAATAAGCCAATCAGGAGCAGTAAGCGTTGCAACAAGCCTTTGGTAAAGACTGCAATGATGCCCATACACAGTACAGTCACCAATGCCATCCACATATTAAATGGATTGCCTGCAACGGCTTTGACCGTGACTGGGGCAAGGTTTAAACCAATGATCATCACCACTGCACCTGTCACTACAGGTGGCATCAATTTTTCAATCCAGCGGGTGCCTGTGGCCATCACCAAAAAGCCAATCAGGGCATATAAAATACCGCAGGCAATAATCCCGCCTGCCGCGACCCCAATATTGGCATTTAAACCACCTGCTGCACCTGCATAGCCTGTGGCAGCAATCACTACCCCAATAAAGGCAAAGCTCGAACCTAAATAACTTGGAACGCGCCCACCTGTCATGAAAAAGAACAGGATGGTACAAATCCCTGACATTAAAATGGCAAGGTTCGGGTCAAAGCCCATTAAGAAAGGTGCAAGTACCGTAGCACCAAACATGGCAAACGCGTGTTGTATCCCCAATACAACGGTTTGTGCAGGCGGTAGATACTCATTGGTCCCTACAGGACGCGCATCAATGTTGCCTTCATAAGGGCGCCATTTGGGAAACCAATTGGACATAAAGTGAGCACTCAAAAGCTAAATTGAGCACATCATACCCTTGTATTGCATAAATTTTTAAAAAATTTTGCGAGGAAACTGACCAGTTGCTTATTTTTAGAATTAAATTTTACTATTTGTTAAAAATTAAATTTAATATAAATAAGTAATTTTATTTATAAATTTAAAGAATGTATTGCGGCATTAGTGGGATGAAAACAGACTAAGAATAAATTTAATTGCACATAATTTAGGCTGGTTTTTTTGCCTCGTAACGCATGTCTTAGTCCATGTCTGCTTTCACGTTATTATGTCCACTGTGTTTGGCTTTATGAAGCATGAGCCCAAGCCATTTCTAAGTGAGTGAATAGCACAACAAGCAGAGTACATGACTCTGCTTGTTGTGCTATTCGTAGAGGCTTAACCTGTATTGCGTAAGCCTGCTGCAATCCCTGCAATGCTCACCATAAGGGCATGATCGACAGGGGTATGTTCGGCATGTTGTTCTGCCAAATACCGGCGACGACGTTTCATCAACTCTGCCTGTAGCAAATGCAGTGGCAATAAATACGGTTTACGCACCCGCATTGATTGATCTAGCACATCATTGCTGCTGAGCAATTGCGATTCACCTTTGAGGGTCAGTAACGTTGTTACGGCATCACGCAGGCGTTGACGCAGTTGCTCACCGAGTTGTTTCAAGTCTTCGTCATCGGTCAGGTGTGACTCATAATACAATGCAATATTGCTGTCGGCTTTAGACAACACCATTTCCAACATATCAATTAAAGTCTGGAAATAAGGCCAATCGCTGAGCATTTCATCTAAAGTGGCTTTTTGTCCCTGATCGATTGTTTGGTTAATTGCTGCGCCTGTACCTAACCAAGCAGGCAGCATCAACCGGATTTGCGTCCATGCAAACACCCACGGGATGGCACGTAAGGATTCAATTCCGCCGCTGACTTTACGTTTTGCAGGACGAGAACCGAGCGGCAACATCTGCAATTCTAGTTCTGGCGTAACGGTGCGTAAATATTTCACAAAATGTGGATTTTCACGCACAGTTTGACGATACACCTGTACTGATAACTCAGTCATGTTGTGCATCAACTCGCGCCACTCAGGTTTAGGAACTGGCGGTGGCATTAAGGTCGCTTCTAAGGTTGCCGCGGTATAGACTTCCAGATTTTGTAAAGCAACGCCTTCAAGCCCGAATTTAAAGCGAATCATTTCGCCTTGTTCTGTGACGCGAATTGCACCTGAAATAGAGCCAGGTGGTTGTGAAAACAGCGCTTGCTGAGTCGGTGCGCCACCACGGCTGATTGAACCACCACGACCGTGGAATAAGGTCAACTGTACAGCGTGTTGTTGCGCTACAGCTGTTAATTCTTCTTGCGCACGGTACTGTGCCCAGTTAGCCGACATAAAGCCCGCATCTTTGGCTGAGTCTGAATAGCCAATCATTACCTCATGTTTGCCCTGAATATGCTGTTTATACCAATGCATCCCAAACAGGGTATTCATGGTTTGCGCAGCCCCATCTAAATCTTTCAGGGTTTCAAACAGCGGCACCACACGTAAAGGATGCTGAATACCCGCTTCTTTTTGTAGCAGTAACACTGCCAAAACATCACTTGGATATTCCGCCATGGAAATAATATAGGCACCCAAGCTTTCTTGCGGCTGTGCAGCCAAAGTACGCATCGTAGCAAAGACTTCTTGCACATCTGGGTGTTGAATCAGACTTTGTGCAGGTTCCTGCATGAATTTTGGCAATAACGGACGCTTGCTTTGTAATTCTTGTAGCAAGAAGTTTTGACGTGCCTGTTCTGTCCAAGTTTCAAAATTGCCCAAACCTAAGTATTCGGTAATAGCTGAAATAGCTTGGCGATGACGTCCAGACTCCTGACGAATATCCAGTTTCAGTAATTCAATGCCAAAACAGTTGACCCGATGAATCAGATCCAACAATTTGCCATTGGCAATCTCTGATAGCTGGCAAGCGGTGAGTGAGCGATAACACAGCAATAAAGGCTGTAACAGTTCATCTTTACTTTTAATCACCAAGCTGTCATCGCCATCTTTGCCTTGTAATTTGGCAGCCAACCAATCACGGGTGGCTTTTAGACGTTCGCGAGTGTCACGTAAATATTCACGATATGGCTCTGCATGGAAATGTCCTAAGGCATCGGCCAGTTCTGGGCTGCATTGCTGAATCGAGAGTTCCCAACGCAAGTTTTCAATATCGCGTAAATATAATTCTGCAGCTTTCCAGCGTGATAGCCACAGCACTTCTTGAGTGACTTTATGAGTGACATTGGGGTTGCCATCACGGTCACCACCCATCCATGAAGCAAAACGCACAGGGGCAACGGTTAGCGGCAAGTTTTGCCCACAATGTTCTTGCACAATGCCGTCTAATTCACGCATGAATTTAGGCACGGCATTCCATAAGGTCTGCTCTATGGTGGTAAAGCCCCATTTGGCTTCATCGACTGGAGTTGGGCGATGCTGACGAATTTCATCGGTTTGCCAAGCCGAGCTGATCAGCTGTTTTAAATCTGCCAAAACTGCCTGACGTTCACGTGGGGTCAGTTTTTGCTGATCCATTTTAAATAGGCAGTCATTAATATCGTCATATTTTTGAATCAGGGTACGACGGCTGACTTCAGTTGGGTGTGCAGTCAGTACCAGTTCAATTTTTAGTTCACAGACTTGTTGAAACAAAGTTTCTGCAGAAATTTCATGGTGTTTAAATTTTTCAAATAAGCGGTCTAAAGGGTTGGGAGAAACCGCATGTTCATCAAACTCACTCTGACGACGGCTGCGCACCACATGGTATTGCTCGGCAATGTTGGCAAAGTTCAGGAAGTGGGTAAAGGCACGGGTCAGCGGTAAGATTTCATCATCTTCGAGGCTTAAAAATAGTTGTTCGAGCTGTTTTTCTGCTTCGGCTTGTCCATCACGTGCGCCTTTAGATAATGCTCGAATTTGTTCGACCTGATTAAACAAATCTTGTCCTGCGTGTAACTTGAGGGTTTCGCCCAGCAAGTTCCCAAGTAAGCGTACGTCATCGCGTAGAGGAGCATCAATTTGTTGAATCATTCGTTGTTCTCCATGTTCTGTGTTTTTCTACTCTAAAAAGACTATACCCCGATTTATCTACAATCCAAGCGGGCTATCTACAAAAGTTGCATGGATTTTGCGCATCTGAGCTTATAGTGCCAAGCAGCAGTATTTAGGAGAGAAATACAGGGTGGAGTGGAATGCTATTTGGTAAAAGAACCCCCGCTTTAGATAAACCTTTTTTGTAATGGGTTCTAAGATAATCAATGTATTAGAGTCCCAAGTGAATTTTTATGCTCATTGAGAGTATTTTTTATGCATAGTTGCTACCAATATGTAGTGATGAGGGGGGAGCAGCGTTTTGCTAAGTTACGAAAACAGCTGGATTAACCTTCGGTTCGACCTACTTTTCTTTCGGGAAAAGTAGGCAAAACCATTGTCATCCACAAAACCTGCTTACAGTTTATCTCTTATTCATTGTTTCGCAGAAACAGTAATAAAACGAATACCACGCAGGTTGTGGATGACATTCCTGCGTATCGAATGGTGATTAGTGTTGAGTTTGTTTATTTTCTTAAAACTGCGTGATTTGAATTTGTAAATCACGTAAGAAGAGGCAGCAAAATTAGCCTGTTCAGCCATAACGCAGCATAAAAATTTCAATGGCGTGATTAATAATGTGCTGACATTCTGTTGGGTTGGGTACGGCTCTTACACCAAGTAGGACTTCATGGTGGCGTAAACCATGCAGGAGCGACACAATCAGTTCAGTTTGGGTTTTAGGCGCATCTGCTTCAATAAACTGCAATGCAACGGCTTGGCGGAAGAAGTTTTCCCACATGGCTCTGAGTTTGGCATGTGAGGCATTGTAAAACTGTAATGCCAACGGATTTTGCTCAGAGGCCAGTTCCATCAATAAGTGTTCTAGCTTAATTGCCTCAGGCATATTCACCAAAGTTAAGGACAGTTCACAGGCTTGGTATAACGCTTGCCTAAAATCGCTATTTGCGCTTAAGTGCGAGGGCTGGGCATTAAGCAGGCTTTCACAGGTTTCTTCAATGGCACAGGAAAATAGCGTGGCTTTGTCTTGAAAGTGATTATAGACCGTTAATTTGGTTACACCTGCCTCACGCGCAATCTGATTCATACTTGAACCATGAAAGCCCAGTTTTAAAAACAAGTGTTTTGCCGACATTAAAATGCGTTGGCGTTTTTCTAAATCTTTTGGTCGTCCGACATTAAGCTGCACACGCTCCTCCTAATTAGCATCAGTACAACTGGAAAATGACGCTTCAGTTTTAATTAATGTACCTAGTGGTATATTAATTAAAAACTAATCAATTTAATATAGGGCCTGCTGATATTTCATAAATGATTTGCGCTGTAGGCTAAAACTGAGCAGATCAGGCATGAAACGCAGGGAATAGCGAGACTATTGCCAAGTTTCATAACGTAATCTGAGAAAGTTTTAGCCGCAGCCTTTCAGGACGAGCATATTTTTTGCTGCTATTGCGTTATGAGCCAGTCATTTAGAATGACTAAATTTCCTACCTCATGCCTTAAATCAGCTAAAAAATATGCGTCGTCGCAAACATAGACGAAGTGTCAGCAGCCCCTATCGTATTCTGCCCTAAAAATGAATTTTAAATAAGAGCGAACCTGATGAACATAATTCAGAATGCCATTGCCAGCCTGATGCTGATTTGCTGTCTTGCCTTAATGGGATGTAACAAACAAAACACAGCGGTTGAACAGGAAGTCCCTTTAGTGATGGTGACGCAACCGAGCAGTTTGCATACAGAACAAAAAAGCTATGCAGGTGAAGTGCAGGCACGTCAGCAAACTGCTTTGGCATTTCGTGTGGCTGGGCAGGTCACACAGCGTTTTGTTGATGTAGGCGATCAGGTCAAAGTGGGGCAAGTTTTAGCTACTTTAGATGTGCAAGATGCTGCGTTACAACTGAATGCAGCACGGGCACAACTGGAAAGTGCGGAATCTGCTGCAAAAGTGGCCAGTGATGAATTGCAGCGTTTTCAACAACTTTTACCTATGAATGCAGTCAGTCGCTCACAATACGATGCAGTAAAAAATCAACATCAACATGCCATGGCGCAGCTGAAACAGGCACAGTCCAACTATGCCGTTAGTAGCAATCAAACTGCCTATAACCAACTACGTGCCACAAAAAATGGGGTGATTACAGAGCGTTTTATTGAGGTTGGTCAGGTTTTGCCCGCAGGGCAAGTGGCGTATCAACTGGCCATTGCGGGTGAGCGTGAAGTGGTGATTGGCGTACCTGAACAGGCGGTGACTGATATCAAAGTCGGGCAAGCGGCTACAGTAAGTTTATGGTCACAACCTGATGCCCGTCTGGCTGGTACGGTGCGGGAAATTTCACCTGCAGCAGATCAGTCACGTACCTTTAAAGTCAAAGTCGCATTGCGGGAAAATAATGCCAACACTCAACTGGGGCAAAGTGCACGGGTATTTCTCACTCGCCAAGCCCACCAAGGGTTATATGTACCGTTGTCTAGCGTGTCGGCAACCGAGCAACAAGCTTTTGTTTTGGTTTTGCAGCCTGATTCGACTGTACGTCAAGTACCCGTTAGCTTAGGGGCTTATGGGCGTGACAGCGTACCTGTACTCAGCGGTTTACAGCCACAGGATTATGTGGTGATGGGCGGTGTACATTTACTGCGTGATCGTCAAAAAATTCGCCCGATTAACCGTGACAATCAATCTATAGATGTTAAAACTGTGCTGCAAACGCCAGCAAGTCACTCTGCGACAAGTGCAACCACCACACAGACGGAGCCTTAAGCATGAAGTTTAATCTGTCTGAATGGGCGCTGAAAAATAAAGGCCTAGTGGTTTACCTGATGCTGTTGTTGGGTATCGTCGGTATCTTCTCCTATTCAAAACTGGCACAAAGTGAAGACCCGCCATTCACATTTAAAGTGATGGTAATTCAAACCTATTGGCCGGGTGCGAGTGCCAAAGAGGTGTCGTTACAGGTCACAGACCGCATCGAAAAAGAGTTAATGAGTACGGGCGATTATGAACGCATCATGGCCTATTCACGGCCAGGTGAGTCTATGGTGACTTTTATTGCCAAAGACTCCATGCGTTCCAGTCAAATTCCCGATGTCTGGTATAAGGTGCGTAAAAAGGTCAATGACATTCGCCATGAACTGCCGCAAGGGGTACAAGGCCCATTTTTTAATGATGAATTTGGCGACACCTTTGGCAATATTTATGTGCTGACAGGCGCAGACTATGACTATGCCACCCTTAAAGAATATGCCGACCGTTTGCAGCTACAGTTACAGCGAGTGAAAGATGTAGCCAAAGTCAATTTGGTTGGGTTACAAGACCAAAAAATCTGGATTGAACTATCCAATACTAAAGCTGCACAACTTGGCATTCCTGTCACTGCTATTCAGCAAGCCTTACAGCAACAAAACAGCGTGGCCAGTGCAGGTTTTTTTGAAACTGAGTCTGACCGTATTCAGGTCCGTGTTAGCGGAGCATTGCACAGTGTTGATGAGCTGAAACAAATGCCATTGTTGGTGAATGGCACCACTATTCAACTGGGTGATGTTGCCGAGGTCTATCGTGGGTTTAGCGAGCCAGCCCAGCCACGTATGCGCTTTATGGGCGAAAATGGCATCGGTATTGCCGTGTCTATGCGTAAAGGCGGTGATATTCTGGCTTTAGGTGAAAATCTGGAAGCTGAATTTGCTCGTTTGCAAAAGACTTTGCCTTTGGGTATGCAGCTGCAAAAAGTGTCTGATCAACCTGTTGCGGTCAAACACAGTGTGAATGAGTTTATGAAAGTCTTGGCCGAAGCAGTGATTATTGTATTGCTGGTCAGCTTCTTTTCACTGGGTTTTCGTACAGGCTTGGTGGTGGCATTTTCTATTCCACTGGTCTTGGCCATGACCTTTGCCGGCATGCATTTGTTTGATGTCGGGCTGCACAAAATTTCACTGGGTGCCTTAATTCTTGCCCTAGGTTTGTTGGTGGATGATGCCATCATTGCCATTGAAATGATGGCAATTAAAATGGAACAGGGTTTCAGCCGTTTGCAAGCCGCAGGGCATGCGTGGCGAACCACTGCTTTCCCAATGTTGACGGGTACATTGATTACCGCAGCAGGCTTTTTGCCGATTGCCACAGCGGCATCAAGTACAGGGGAATATACCCGTTCAATTTTTCAGGTAGTGACCATTGCTTTAGTAGTATCATGGTTTGCCGCAGTGCTGTTTGTGCCGTATTTGGGCGATAAATTATTGCCAGATTTTCAGCGACATGTGCAGCGCGCACCGTGGTATCAACGTCTTTGGGCACGTTTGCGTAAACAACCTGAGCCACAGCCTGTGGCACATCAGGCTGGTGAGGCGCATGACCCGTATCAAACCCGTTTCTATCAGGTATTTCGGTCATGGGTAAATACCTGTGTGCGCTATCGTAAAACCGTAATTACGGCCACTGTTGCGATTTTTGTGTTGTCGATTGCAATGTTTAAACTGGTACCTCAACAATTCTTCCCGCCTTCCAATCGGGCGGAAATTTTGGTCGATTTAAAACTAGAAGAAGGTGCATCGCTCAAAGCCACCGAGGCCGCAGTCAAAAAAGTGGAAGACTTTTTGGCACAACAGGAGGGCATTGACAATTATGTGGCTTATGTAGGTACAGGTTCGCCACGTTTTTATTTGCCGCTAGATCAGCAATTGCCGCAAGCCAGTTTTGCGCAATTTGTGGTGCTGGCTTCATCTTTAGATGATCGAGATGAAATTCGCCGTAATTTATCGGAGCAAATCCGTTTATTGTTGCCTGAAGTACGTACCCGCGTTTCTTTGCTGGAAAATGGCCCACCTGTGGGTTATCCATTGCAATTCCGTGTTTCAGGAGAAGACCTTGCTCAAGTACGACAGTGGGCGCAGCAAGTGGCTGCCACAGTCAGTGCCAATCCGAATACCACCAATGTGCATTTAGATTGGGGTGAGCCGAGCAAGGTGATTCAATTGCAAATTGATCAAGACCGTGCCCGTCAAATGGGGGTATCCAGTCTGGATTTGGCTAACTTCCTGAATAGCTCCATTAGTGGTGCAGCAATTAATCAATATCGTGAAAAACGTGAGCTAATTGAAATCCGCTTACGTGGTGATCAAAGTGAGCGCCTAGATGTTGCATCTTTAAGCAGTTTGGCTGTACCGACTTCACGTGGAACATCGGTGCCATTGGCACAAATTGCACAAATTGAATACCGTTTTGAGGAAGGTTTAATTTGGCATCGTAATCGTTTGCCAACCATTACTGTTCGTGCGGACATTAGTACAGGTTTACAACCTGCAACGGTGGTGAATCAGATTCAGCCTGAGCTTGAAAGCTATAAAGGTACTTTGCCAAGTGGCTATTTAATTGAAGTTGGCGGCACAGTTGAAGAGTCAGCACGAGGGCAAAAGTCAGTTAATGCAGGTATACCGTTTTTCTTGGCTGTGGTGATGACCTTGTTGATGATTCAGCTACGCAGTATGTCACGTGCATTTATTGTATTTTTGACTGCTCCGCTAGGTATCATTGGTGTGGTCTTGTTCTTATTGTTGTTTAACAAACCCTTTGGCTTTGTGGCGATGCTCGGCACAATTGCCTTGTCGGGTATGATCATGCGCAACTCCCTGATTTTAATTGATCAGATTGAACAAGACATTCTTGCAGGAGAGTCACAGTGGGATGCAATCATTAATGCCACGGTACGCCGTTGCCGTCCGATTGTACTCACAGCATTAGCGGCCGTTTTGGCCATGATTCCACTTTCTCGCAGTATTTTCTTTGGCCCGATGGCCGTGGCGATTATGGGGGGATTAATTGTGGCAACCTTGTTGACGCTGTTCTTTTTACCTGCACTGTATGCGCAGTGGTTTAAAGTGAAAAAAAATCCACATAATCTGTAAAAGTGACATAATAACGGGTGCGAAACTTGGAAAATTTCAATATAGTAGCACCTTATATTTTTCAGCCTTAGCATACGTCACAGCATGCGCCAGATTAAAAAATAAAGCATGGCACACATGGGGTTTAATCACATTATGAAGCAAGATAACTTGGTAAAGTTTCGCCGTTCCGTTGCGATCTCTTACGTGTTTATGTTTTTTGCTTTGTTTACTGTGGTGAGTGGTGCTTTGGCGTATTGGTATGCACGTAAAGTGATTGTGGTGGACAGTACCGAAGTCTGGTTACAGGCGCAGGCGTTATGGATCATGCGCAATGTGGTGATTTACACAGTATTGGCACTGTTTGCTGCACTGTGGTTTATTCCTTTGGCATTCTTTCCTTGGGATGCCTTTTTATGGGTCAAAGCCTGCACCGTAGCGGGCGTGGTGTTTGCCGTGATCGCTTTCTTATTTTTACTCAATGCTTGGATTAAAGGGCTGTCCAAATTTTTAAAAAATAAAGCGGTGTTTTAACAGCATTTCGCTTGTATTCAGCACGTGGCTAAAATTTTTAGCAGTCTTCCCTTGTAAAACTCAGTTTTACCCCAATTTCACACATCAGTTCAGTTTTAAATAGAATTCCGTGAGGAGCATCGCCAGACATGGCTAAACGTGATTATTATGAGGTTTTGGGTGTAGCCAAAACCGCTAGTGATGATGAAATTAAAAAAGCCTACCGTAAGTTGGCGATGAAATATCATCCAGACCGTAACCCAGACAACCCAGAAGCTGAAGAAAAATTTAAAGAAGCTGCAGAAGCCTATGAAATTTTATCGGATGCTGAAAAACGCAGCATGTATGACCGCATGGGGCACAATGCCTTTGAAGGTGGCATGGGCGGTGGTGGTGGCTTCGGCGGTGGTTTTAGCGCAGAAGACATTTTTAGCCAGTTTGGTGATATTTTCGGTGGTGCATTCGGTGGCGGTGGTCGTGGCCAGCAACGTGCACGCCGTGGTTCAGACTTACGCTATGTGATGGAACTGACCCTTGAAGAAGCGGTAAAAGGGGTGAAAAAAACCATTACCTTTACTGCACCAGCACCGTGTGAAGCGTGTGATGGCAAAGGCTCAAAAAATCCAAACGATGTTGAAACCTGTCCAACCTGTCATGGTGCGGGTCAGGTGCGTATGCAGCAAGGTTTCTTCTCGGTACAACAAACTTGTAGCACCTGTCGTGGTCAAGGCAAAATCATCAAAAACCCATGTAACCAATGTCATGGCTCGGGTGTTGCTGACCGTCAGCAAACCTTGGAAGTCACTATTCCTGCAGGCGTGGACAATGGCGACCGTGTACGCTTAACTGGTAAAGGTGAAGCGATTCGTGATGGTCAATCGGGTGACTTATACGTAGAAGTGGTGGTGCGTGAGCATGAAATCTTCCAGCGTGATGGTGCCGACCTGTATATGGATGTGCCTGTTAGCATTGCCGATGCAGCCCTAGGCAAGGAAATTGAAATTCCAACGCTTGATGGTCGTGTCAGCCTGAAAGTACCTGAGGGAACACAAACAGGTAAATTGTTCCGTTTGCGTGGCAAAGGGGTAAAACCTGTACGTACCAGCATGCAGGGCGATTTGTTATGCTGTATCGTGGTGGAAACTCCAGTGAACTTGACCGCACGTCAGCGTGAATTGTTAAAAGAGTTACAGGCGACGATGGAAGGTGAGGGCAGCCAGTCTTCACCAAAGAAGAAGTCTTTCTTTGATCGTTTGTTTGATTAATTTAGTTTTTTGCCGTGTGCAGTTATGTGGCATATTATTTGAAATTTAGTTGATGATATTTTTCATTATTCAAATAATAGACATGGCGGAGTCTTCTTTTTTTTAATCCAATTTTTGGAGCTCAAATACTACTTTTCTTTCGGGAAAAGTAGCCAAAACCATCTGTCATCCGCAAAACTCGTCCAATGTCGTCAATAAACGGCTTAATCGCAGAAACATTAACTTTTTGATGTAGTCCTGTCTCGAACAGTTGCGGATGACTTTTCGCGTATCTAATATTTATTAGAATTCAAAAAAATACCAGTCAGTTAATGAGCTGGTATTTTGTTTGGTACGCTTGGTGCTTTTTGTTATGCAACCTATAATCTTATTCGACTTCAGGCACATCTATGTCTAAAACATCTACATTTTCTGAGCTTGCAGCTTCAACGGCAGTTTGTGGTTGAACTGTATTTTCAGTTGCTGCAGCATTTACAGTTTGCGCTGCTTCTGTTTCAAGCTCAGGTGCATCCACATCAACCGCTAAGGGTTCTTGTAACGTTACGCTAATACGGACTTTAGACAGGCTTTCTAGCGTATCGCCTGCTTGAATTGCGGGTTCTGCCAAAACGTGTCCTGCGGTCATGCTGAGCAGTAATGCTGCGACCATTTTCTTTGAATGCATGTTAATCCCCTTTCATTTTTGCAATTGTTCTCATGCGTGCAGGCTAGTCTGCGCATACAAGTTTGCAAATTTGTGAAATTCACATAAAAAACAGCTTTTTGCTGCTAATTTTTTAATGGTAATCTCCTAAAAATTAGCCAGTATGATCTAAAGTCTGACTTACTCCCCCAAAGACAGTAATTTTCCGATAAAAATAAACCCAGAAACTTGCGCAGCAAACTTAGTCTGAGCAGCGAGTTTTGATATAGTAAGCACAATTTAGAATCTATTTTAGGAATATGCTATGTCAGCAACTCCACGCATTGGTGTATTAGGCGCAGGCGGTCGTATGGGACGCATCTTAATTCAGGCCGTTCAGGAAGCAGGCTATCAATTGGCTGCAGCAGTTGAACGCCCAGAAAGCAGCCTGTTGGGTGCAGATGCAGGGGAGTTAGCAGGTGTTGGCACATTGGGTGTAAAAGTAGTGGGTAGCCTAGAGCAAGTATTGGGTGACTGTGATGTCGTAATCGACTTTACGGCACCTGCGGCAACCGCACAGCACTTAAAACTTTGCCGTGAAGCAGGCGTGGCCATTGTGATTGGCACCACGGGCATGAACGATGAACAAAAAGCTGTCTTGGAAGAATCGGCACAACAAACTCCAGTGGTATACGCAGCCAACTATTCAGTTGGGGTAAACGTATCAATCAAACTACTGGAATTGGCAGCCAAAGTTTTTGGCGATACTGTTGATATTGAAGTGATTGAAGCACACCATCGTCACAAAGTTGATGCACCATCAGGCACGGCATTAATGATGGGTGAGGCGATTGCGGCTACACTTGGTCGTGATCTTAAACAAGATGCGGTTTACTGCCGTGAAGGACATACCGGTGCCCGTGAACGCAAGAGCATCGGCTTTCAAACCATTCGTGGTGGCGATATTGTCGGTGAACATACCGCAATGTTTATTGCCGACGGTGAGCGCGTGGAAATTACCCATAAAGCCACCAACCGTATGAACTTTGCTGCAGGTGCTGTTCGTGCGGCAGCTTGGGTAGTTGGACGTGAAGCCCGTAAATACGACATGAAAGATGTACTAGGCTTTAACGATATTCAAGTTTAAATCGTCGCTGACGATAAAATAATAAAAACTGCTTGAACAAATCGTGATCTGCAGTTAAAACTAGGGTCTGATGTCATGGATGATGAAGCATCAGACCCTACACAAAACTAAAATAAGATGCACAAGACAATGAAAAAAATTCTGCCAATTCTTGGCCTGATCGCCTGTAGCTGTATCACGCATGCGCAAAGCCTTGAACATGCCAAACTCAGTATTCATAAAAACAATATTAAAGTCTGGACCTATCAACAGCAGTCTAGTCCTGTATTTTTATACAAGGCAGAAACCACCTTTAATGTGCCTTTAGAAAAAGCAGCTGCTTTAATTTTAGATGTTGATCATGCTGTGAAATGGGTGCCTTATGTAGGCAGCGTGAAAGTCTTGTCACGAGATGATCAGAAAGGTGAGTTTTTACTGTATATGGTGCTAGATTTTCCCTTTCCCTTGAAAGACCGAGATTTAGTGGTTAAAGGCAAAATGAGCAAAGATGCGCAGGGAGTCATCAGCATTCAAAACACAGCCATTGAAGGCGGCTATCCGCTAAATCCTGACTATGTGCGTATTCGGCAGTATGAGGGAGATTGGACATTTCAGAAATTGAGCAATCATAAAGTCAAAGTCAGCACTTATGGCTATGCTAACCCTGAAGGAGCGATTCCTTTAAGCTTTGTGAATATGTTTGTACAGCAACAACCGTATCAAATGCTGCAAAAGATGAAAATTGAATTGGGTAAAAACCGTAATTATAAGGGGTTGCCTGAAATTTTACGTTAAGTTTAGCCCGTGTAGGCTTTAGAATGTAATGCAAAATGCAATGGATGAAACCCATGCAGATTTCATCCATAGTTTAGTTTACCGACTGCAAAAGTGTGTGCGGTAATTTAACAAGACTTAATAAGAAAATAGTCCTTTTTCTAAAGGAAACTCAATACCAATAGACGCACCACCATCATTGCCATGAATATCTGAATCGCTGATCCAGCCATTTAATTTTAGTGGAATATCTGGGCGTAAATAATGTGTCCAAGTTAAATCTAAGGCTTTTAACTGACCTTTTTCAGGGAAGGCGGCGTTAGTTTTACGGCTGTTTGGGCGATTAGCAGCCTGATCGAATTTGGCAAATAGCATACGTGCATTAACACGGTTCAGGCGATCAAAACGTATATCACCACCCACTGAAATCATTTGTCCATCACCACCCATGGCATGCGCTAAAGGGTAGCCATGTTGATAGAAACCACCTTTATAGACACTGTGATTATAAGTAATACCTTGTGCTTTACCATTGGTACGGGTATCTGCCCATTCGGTATAGAGTTGGAACGGCATATTTTGATAGCTTGATGAATAATCTACCCCAGCCAGATACATTTTTTTAGCGGGTAAGCCACCTGCTTCATCTTCACCTGCATATTGTGCATAGACTCCCATTGGAACTTGTACCAAGGGGTGTAGGTTCAAACGTGCATCAAATCCTGCCACTTGGTTAGAGGGATTGGTGGTATCACCATACACATTATCTTTACCAATCACTGCATCCCAGAGTGAATCAAAACTTTCAGGTCGACCTTCACCACCCCATTGGATTGCACGTGATGCCCCAAGTTCTAAATAATGCAGTGGCTGTGCTGTAACGCGTAAACCTATCAGTTTTGCATCGGGCACAGCATCGTAATCATGCAATTGACCTGCAAAAGCTTGGTATTGCCATGGGCCAATCCAAGACAGCCATTTATTGTTAAACGCCTGTTGTTCGGCACGTTGCATGGTTACACCATAGACAGGGCGGCTGGCATCGCCACGAATTAAACTACCGTCATGCGCAGGGCCCCAATAGGTTGGAATTTGCCCTGCAATGAGCCATTGATTCAAAAGCTTGCCTGCAATATAGGAACCTTCAACATTGACATCTTGATCGTTATCAATTTGTGGGTCTTTTTCTGCATTGACCCGAATTTTAGTATCCCAGTATTGATTGCCTGCATTGAGTTCCAAACCTGCTTGATATTGTGCTTTTTGTTGGTCGCCAAAAGCCTGAGGAATATGCTTTTGATCTGTTTCTGTAATTAGGGATGCTTTGAGCAGCTGGTTATTGGCATTCAAATGTGCCACCACTGCATCTATGACTTTTTGCTGATTGGTATTGCTAATTTTAGCTTGAGAAAGTACACGTTGAATCTCATCACCACTCATGGGCCAAGTTGATGTACTGATTTGAATAACACCTTGCTGATTTAGCCAGTTTAAATCGGTACGTAAATTTTGGTCGTTTAAGACAATGCCTTGGGCAAAGCTTAGTGATGAGCTTAATGCCAGTGTTGCCAGCAGTACTTTAGGTGCAATCATTCTTATACATTCTCAGGGTTTATATAATGTAACCAACATAGGTTTCTACGTGGTTTTTTGCAATGTGAATTGTTGAGTAGTGTTGTAAATTTCAAAAGAAAATTCTTCTGTAAATGGTGGAGTTCCTCCCTTTTTAAAGGGAGGCTAGGAGGGATTATCAGCGTGTCGACTTAAAATCACATTTTCAATGGTTTGGATGACTGCATCGAGTTCATGTAAAATTTGTAAATTATTGAATCTTAAAATAGTTAAATTTAATTGTGCCAAAACCTGATCACGCAATAGATCGTACTTTAAGCCTTTTTCGTTTAAATGTTGGCTGCCATCACATTCAATAATTAAATTTGCCGCAGGACAGTAAAAATCTACAATAAAATTCAAAATAGGCTTTTGCCGATAAAACTGTAAGCCTAAGATTTGTTTTTGGCGCAGTCGTAACCAGAGTTTCTGCTCGGCTTCGGTCATATTGTTTCTTAACTGTCGTGCGTTATGTTTTAAATTTTTATTATAAGGTTGCATGTTTTTTATTCATAATTTCTTAAATGAAGTGGTTTGTTTTTTGAGTTACCCTCCTTACGCCATGCATGGTTCACCTTTTCAGGTTCTTTAAATCCCCCTCAATCCCCCTTTTTCAAAGGGGGAAGTCGCACAAGCATATACGGCTCACCTTTCAAAGGTGGGGAATATTGGGGTGGTGGACTGATTTCAGCCCATCGAGTACTTAAAATTAATCATCATCCTTATTGGCTTTATAGGCATAAGCATAGTTATAACCGTAGCCATAACCACCTGCTTCACGTTGGATATCATTTAAAATAAAGCCATTCACTTTCACACCAGCCTGTTCAAAGCGGTTGACGGTGAGTTCAAGCTCTTTCATTTGGGTCGTGGCATAACGTGCAACCACCAAATTCACGCCTGCATATTGCGAAATGATAATTCCATCGGTTACAGCAAGAATTGGTGGGGTGTCAATCAGAATATGGTCAAACTGACTCGACAAGTGCGTGAGCATGTCTGCAAATTTTTGCGTGCTTAACAACTCTGACGGATTGGCAGGGCTTTTGCCGCGACTGATGATGCTTAAATTTTCAACTTCAGTACTACGTACAATACTGCCTAACTCGTGCTGACCATTTAAGTATTCTGCCAAGCCTGGTTGTGCATCATAGTTGAAGTATTTATGCATATAGCCACGACGTAAGTCAGCATCAATCAGTAATACACGCTTATCACTTTGCGCCAAAATGGTCGCTAAGTTGGTTGAAATAAAAGATTTACCTAATTCTGGTGCAGGACCAGAAATCGTAATGATATTATTTTTGGCACTGCTTAAAGCAAAGTGAATCGCAGTACGCATGCTGCGTAGACTTTCAATCGCAATATCATCACTGTTTTTCACTGCAAGAATAGGAATATTCTTTTTCTTTTTCAGAATCTTAATACGACTTTCTTGCACAGGTGAGCGAGGCACAGTGGCATAAACAGGTAAATCCAATTCATTTTCAATTTGATTCGAGTCTTTAATACCTGAACGTAACATATTACGCAGTAAGGCCAATAATGTGCCCAGAAAACCACCCAAGAAAACGGACAAAATCAGAATTTGTAATTTCTTTGGTTTAATTGGCTCAATCGGTTCTACCGCAGTATCGACAATACGCACATTACCAATTTCACCTGCTTTGGCAATACGCAGTTGTTGGTAAGAGTTAAGCAAGCCTGTATACAGCTGTTGTTTTACCTCAACTTCACGGAACAGTTGTAAATACTGGCGTTGTAGTTCTGGCAAACGTTTGAGTGTGCCGTCTAACTCTGCAATGCGTTTGTTAATTGCCCCCAATTGCGCATTCATTTGCTGCATCACAGGGTGTTCGTTGGTGTATTTGGCCGCAGCTTCAGCCACTTGTTGCTCTAACTGTGCTTTTTGGGTTTCTAAAGTAATACTTTGGGTCAAATATAACTCAGATTCTTTGGTAACGTCGACCGTATTAAACTGTTGGCGGAAACGGTTAAACTCACGTTCTGCCACGTCTAACTGTTGCTTAAGTTCAGGCAGTTGGTCTTCCAAAAATTTTAAAGTTTGTGCCGTTTCTGCAGTACGACGTTCAATATTTTGTTGGCTGTAAGCTGCTAAAATTGCATTCAAAACTTGGGTAATGTGTTGTTTGTCTTGCCCTTGGTAATTCAAGCCCAGCACACCCGTCAATTTACCTTTTTCAGCCACAGAATAATTAGCTGTTAAGGTTTTCATTGCGGCAGGCAAGCTTTGTTTTTGAATGTTATAAGTGGCATTAAAGCTGTCTTGACTAAAAATTGCGACTTTCCACACCCCAAATTCAGACTGTAATTGGCTCGTTTGGTTTAAAGGCGCTGAAAAAACCACTTGTTTAGTCGCTGCATCGGTTAGGCTGTATTTGCTTTGTTCAAACTTGAGAATTAAGTTTTTATCTTGAAAATATTGGGGAATATCGAACTGGCGAATATCAAAACTTTTTTGATTGTCTTTAAATAGTACCGATTGAGCTGAATATTCACTGTCATATTCATGTTTGGCCAGTAAACGGTTCCAGAAACTGTCTTCTGTACCTGAAACCCGAATATTTAAATTCAGATGATCAATCACATTACCCAACACCAAACGTGATTTTAAAATTTCAATTTCTGCTTGTGCAGGCGATTTCTGCTCAATCATATTGGATAGATCACCCAATAAGGCTGCAGAGGCACCTTTACTGTCTTCCACCTGTACCAAGGCATCTACTGCATAGGTGTCTGGTGTGGTTCTTAAATATAATAAAGCGCAGACTACACTGAGTAGAACGCAAAGGATAATCAACTTCCATTGAGCGATTAAGGAAAAAAACAATTCCTTTAAATCAATGGTGTCTTCGGTGTTGGCGGTTTGGCTCATAGTTTAAATATCAAAAAAGTAGAATTTTAAAAAAAGCTAGAATATCAATAAACTAGATATATTTTTTCCAATCGGCAATGCAGGTTTGAATCAACCTGCAGGTCTCATCAAATACAGTCTGATCGTGCTGATAGGGGTCAGCAACGTTTTTACTTTGCCAATGCCCCAATCTAAAGGTTTTACCCTTAGCAAATGGCCAAGTTTGTTCCACATGCTTTTGCTGATTTTGGCTCATGACCAAAATCAGGTCGGCTTTTTTAATTAAATCTGCATTGAGTTTTTTTGCAACGTGTGGACTCATATCAATGCCGTGACGTTGCATGCATAAATTGGCTTTGTCATCGGCTGCGTGGCCCACTAAGCCAGAAATACCCGCAGATTCGATATGTAAGTGAGGATATTGCTGTTTTAAAAAGTATTCTGCCATGGGGCTACGGCAAATATTGCCAATGCAGACCACCAAGATGTTATTAATTTTCATTAGTTCCCCAAACGATCTAGGTTATATAAAGCATTTGAGAATGGAATAATTTGGTTAACCACACGTTGCCAGCGTGCTAAGCCTGAAGCATCAACATAGACAATATCATTGCTACGCATTTTAAACTGATTGGCTAGGCCAAAGTCAGCAATGCTGGTTAAATCCATGTGATAGACTTCGGTATGTGCCGCATTGGGCTGGCTACGCACCACATAAACTTTACTACGACTGGCAGACAGTGGGTTTAAGCCTAAACTTTCACCCAATACATCACTTAAACTCATACCCTGATCACGCATAGGTAAGGACTGATTTTTGCCTGATTCGCCCATCACATAAATTTTTTGGTTTTCGCGGTTGTTGACATACAAGGTGTCATTCGGCTGGATGATTAAGTTGTGCAATGACAAGCCTGCTTTTTCCAACTCTAAGGTATTGAGTTGATAGCTACGCCCCTGACGCACTAAAGTCATTGAGGCATTGTCACCTTGTTGGGCATTGACCCCGCCTGCCATACCTAAGGCGGTATAGACACTGACAGGTTGATCATTTAAATAGAACTGCCCGCCTTTCATGACATTGCCTTGTACCGAGTATCGCTGTCCTTGGTAAGACAAGACTCGTACAATCACGTCTGGGGTTTTTAAATAACGTGCCAATTGACCGCGCAACTCACGATTCACTTGCGCTAAAGATTTACCTGCAGCTTTATAACGCCCGATAATCGGAAACTGAATATAACCCTGTGAGTCAATTTGATAACCATTTGACTCAACGGCTTTTTCGTTACTAATGGTATTGGTTGGTGGTGTAATTTCAGGATATGCCCATAAATAAATGGAGAGAATATCGCCTGAACTTAAGGTGTATTGACGCTGTGGTGTATGAAATAAATGCGCATAGTCTTGTTGAATATTGTGAACTGCAGGCTGCACCGCAAGCATTGAGTCTTGGGTGAGTTTGATCACATTGACTGCTGTACCCAAGTCGGTGGTGTAAACCCCTTCGCGAGGTAAGTCGTAGGTTTGTAAACCAGAGGTGACAGCGCACCCCGTCGTGGCAATGCCACATGCCAATAAAACAGCCAGTTGAAAGTGTCGCACGCGAGATTCCATTATTAAATTTTTTAAAATCGTTTTGAGTAAATTACTGTCATTTTACCGAACTTGTAAAATAGGTACATAGCAATTTGTATTCAATTTGCATATTTGTCAGAAGCATCAAGTAAAAAATGATATTAAGTAAAAATTAGGTCGTTATTCTAAATGAAAAGGTGAATATTCACCAAAACTATACACTGTGATCTGTTTCAAGTAATTTGAGCACAAATCATAATAGAAATTTCATAAATTTCTGCTAGTATTCCTGCCGAAAGACTCTTTTTCATATAATACAGATATAAATTTATAGGCGCTAAAATGCTACAACTCTCTGAGCTAAAAATTGCCGTCATTGGTTTAGGCTATGTTGGTTTACCCTTGGCAGTTGAATTCGGAAAAAAATTGCCAGTGGTGGGTTTTGATATTCACCAAAAACGCATACAAGAATTACAGAGTGGGCAAGATCATACTTTAGAGGTGTCGTCAGAAGAACTTAAACAAGCGATACATTTAAGCTATTCAGCAAATTTAGAAGATTTAAAAAGCTGTAACTTTTTTATTGTGACTGTGCCTACCCCAATTGATGAGTTTAAGCAGCCAGATTTAACCCCGCTCATCAAAGCGTCAACTAGTATTGGAAAAGTGCTTAAAAAAGGCGATGTGGTGGTATATGAGTCTACGGTATATCCAGGTGCGACTGAAGAAGCATGTATTCCAGTTCTGGAACAAGTGTCTGGTTTAAAATTTAATCAGGATTTTTTTGCAGGCTATAGCCCAGAACGGATTAACCCGGGCGATAAGCTGCACCGTGTGATCAATATTCTGAAAATTACCTCAGGTTCTACGCCTGAAGTTGCAGACTTTGTCGATCAGGTCTATAACCTAATTATTGAAGCCGGTACCCATAAAGCAACCAGTATTAAAGTCGCTGAAGCAGCAAAAGTCATTGAAAATACTCAGCGTGATGTCAATATTGCCCTGATTAATGAGCTTGCTGTGATTTTTAACAAAATGGGTATTGATACCGAAGCAGTATTGCAGGCTGCTGGTACCAAATGGAATTTCTTACCATTCCGTCCAGGCTTGGTAGGTGGTCACTGTATTGGGGTGGATCCGTACTATTTAACTCATAAAGCACAAGCAATTGGTTATCACCCTGAAATTATTCTGGCGGGTCGTCGTTTAAATGATGGTATGGGCGCTTATGTGGTGACTCAGCTAGTCAAAGGTATGATTAAAAAGAAAATTCAGGTGGAAGGTGCTAAAGTTTTAGTCTTGGGCTTAAGTTTTAAAGAAAATTGCCCAGATATTCGCAATACCAAAATTATTGATATTGTGAATGAGCTTAAAGAATATCAAATAGATGTAGATGTATATGACCCTTGGGTAGATGTGCAGGAAGCCGAGCATGAATATGGCATCATCCCTGTACGGTCTGTGAGTAACAATAGCTATGATGCGATTATTTTAGCGGTGGCACATGAGCAGTTTAAACAGATGGGTGCAGCGCAAATTCGTGCTTTGGGTAAACAAGCGCACGTGCTATATGATTTAAAATATGTGCTAGATGCAAAAGAAGCCGATATTCGACTTTAAGTAAAGTGTAAATAAAGAATAAGGAATGACAAGCTAAAATGAGCCAATATCAAACAGTATGTGAGCAATTACAACAAGCACCAAAAACTTGGCTGGTAACAGGTGTAGCAGGTTTTATTGGCTCAAACTTATTAGAAACTTTACTGAAGCTGAATCAGAAGGTTGTGGGTTTAGATAACTTCGCCACAGGTCACCAGTATAATTTGGACGAAGTACAAAACTTGGTGAGTACAGAGCAATGGGCAAATTTTAAGTTTTATGAAGGTGATATTCGTAACTTGGAAGATTGTCAAAAGGCTTGTGCAAATGTGGACTATGTATTGCACCAAGCAGCTTTGGGTTCTGTGCCACGTTCTATTGCTGACCCAATTACGACCAATGCTGCCAATATCACTGGCTTTTTAAATATGTTGGTGGCAGCTCGTGATGCTAAAGTATCTAGCTTTACTTATGCTGCCAGTAGTTCTACTTATGGTGATCACCCAGCGTTACCAAAAGTGGAAGAAAATATTGGTAACCCACTTTCGCCTTATGCGGTAACCAAATATGTGAATGAGTTATACGCAGATGTATTTGCAAGGACTTATGGTTTTAAGGCAATTGGCTTACGTTACTTTAATGTGTTTGGAAAACGTCAAGACCCGAACGGTGCTTATGCAGCGGTGATCCCTAAATGGACCGCAGCTATGATTGCTGGTGATGATGTATTCATTAATGGTGATGGTGAAACCAGCCGTGATTTCTGTTTTATTGAAAATACAGTGCAGGCCAATATTCTGGCAGCAACTACGCAAAATGAGGAAGCTAAAAATCAGGTCTATAATGTCGCAGTAGGGGATCGTACTACGCTGAATGATTTGTTTAATGCCATTAAAGCTGCGTTAAATGAAAATGGTGTGACTTATACTAAAGAGCCTGTATATCGTGATTTCCGTGCTGGTGATGTAAGACATTCTCAAGCAAGTATTGAAAAAGTTGAGAAAATATTGAGTTATCAACCTAAATATCATATTAGCCATGGAATTAATTTGGCTATGAAATGGTATGTTAATAATATAATAAAAAACTAATCTGGTATATTTTTATGAATCAAAATAAAAAAATATTAAAGAATACATTTTTTTTATATATTAGAATGTTATTGATAATAGGGGTGTCTTTATATACTGTAAAAGTTATTTATAATGCTTTAGGTATAGAGGGGTATGGTTTATTTAATTTAATAGCTGGGTTTTTACTTTTATTTTCATTTTTTAATAGTGCTATGCGAAGTGCCACACAGCGTTATTTAAATGTGGCAATAGCTAGTGAAAAAGTAACTTATATAAATAATACTTTTTCAGCAGCAATAAATATACATTTTTTTATTGCGATAATGGTTCTTTTATTATTGGAAACTTTAGGATTATGGTTAGTAAATAATATTTTAAATATACCAAATGAATTAATTAGAGAAGCTAATATTGTATATCAGTGTTCTATATTAACTACAATTATATCAATAATAAGTGTTCCATATCAAAGTATAATAATAGCTAAAGAAAAAATGAACTACTTTGCTTATATTGGGATGCTTGAAGTTTTGTTAAAATTAGTAGGAGCAATTTGTGTATTTTATAGCAAAGATATTATAAATTCTTTAATTTTTTATAGTTTTTCTTTGCTTTTAATAGGTGTATTAATAACAACTATTTACATCTGGTGTGCAAGTAAAAAATTTAGTGAAGAAGTAAAATATAATTTTATATTAGATAAAAAAATATATAAAGATATGTTGGGGTTTTCAGGTTGGAATATATTAGGACAAGTTTCAGTTTTAAGTTCAAATCAGGGTACGGTTTTAATTTTTAATATATTAATTGGTCTAGTAATAAATGCATCTCTTGCAATTTCTCAACAAATAAAATCCCTCCTAAGTAGTTTTGTTTCTAATTTACAATTAGCTTTTAATCCACAAATTGTTAAATCATACGCAGAAAACAATATAGTAAGACATAATGTATTAGTGTTAAATTCTTCTAAATATTCATTGTTTTTAGTTTCGATCATGTCAATTCCCTTCTTAATATATACAGATTATATATTAAGTCTATGGTTAAATGATAATTTACCACAAGTAGTTTCTTTTTTCGCAAAGATGATAATTTTAATAGCAATTATAGAAGCTTTATCTGGGCCCTTTTGGATGTCTGCCCATGCTAAGGGAAATATTAGAAACTATCAAATAATAATATCAATAATATTTTTGTTTAATTTACCTTTAACTTATGTTCTTTTAGAACTTACTAAGTCAGTAAAATTAGCTTTCTTATCAACTGTGATAATTTCTTTTATAGCATTAATCTATAGATATATATACTTTTTCAATAGTAAATCTGTTGATAGAAATTTAACCTTGAACTACTTTAGAAGTTTATTTTTAGTTCTTTTATTTATGGGTGGAATTGTGTATAGCCAATTTTTCTACTTAGGTAAGCAGGATTTTAGTTTGTCTGAGAAGGTAGTTATTTTGCTCTTTATTGAGTTTATATATATTATATATTTAATAGCATTTTGCTTCTCACTTAATGAGCGTAAAGCTTTAAAGCAGTTTGTTGAAAATAAATTAACTTTATATTTTAAATTTAAAAGGTAGTTGATATGAAAAAATATGGTTCTGGTGTTCTGGTGTATAAGGAGTCATCTGCCGGTACATTTAATGTAGGTGATTATATTCAAAGTATAGCAGCTCAGGGTTTTTTGGGAGAAGTTGATTGTTATATAAATAGAGAAGAAGCTGCACTATATACTGGAAATTCTATTAAGCTCATTATGAATGGTTGGTATACACATACTAGAAATAATAATTGGATTCCTTCAGAAAAAATTAAACCTCTTTTAATTTCATTTCATTTAAATAGTGCTGCTGCTTCAACAATTTTAAATGAGGAAGCTATTAAATTTTTTAAAAAAAATGAGCCAATTGGATGTCGTGATCAATATACAGTTAATTTACTAAATGAAAAGGGCATTAATGCATATTTTTCAGGTTGTTTAACTCTTACTTTGGATCGATTTAGAGCTAAAACCACAAGTAGAAGTGGTATATATATAGTAGATCCACTTTATAATTATCCAAGTTTTGACTATCTAAAAAACTATCCGAAAGGAATCTTTAGATATATATTAAATGGAAATATTTTTAAACTAAATAAAGTTAATAAACATATGAAAAATATATTTTCAAATAGTTTGTTAAATAAAGCTACCTATATTCAGCAAGTTATTCCTGGTAAAGGTTTGACAGATAATGATAAGTTTGAAATTGCTAAAGATATATTGCAGAAATATTCAACAGCTGAGTTGGTTATTACCTCGAGAATTCATTGTGCATTACCTTGTTTAGCGATGGGCACTCCAGTAATCTATATTAATGGCTTTGATTCATTTGATGATACTTGCAGATTTGAAGGAATTTTGGAACTTTTTAATAGGATAGATGTAGATGTTAATTCAGGAAAATTTACAACTAATTTTTCATTTGAAGGTGATAAAATAAATGAAAACATCCAAATCAGTAATAAAGATAATTATTTAAAATTAGCTATGAGTATGAAAAATACTTGTAATAATTTTATTAAAGAAATTTAATTTTGATTTAGCTTAGAGGAAGTATAAGTGGTAAGAGTATTGCATATAGTAGGAAAGATGGATCGAGCTGGTGCAGAAACAATGCTTATGAACCTATATCGTAATATTGATCGTACGCAGGTCCAATTCGACTTTATTACTTTTACCACTCAAAAAGGTGACTACGATGAGGAAATTTTAGCACTGGGAGGAAAAATTATTCCTATTATTGCAAATAACTCTATCAGGCGTATGTTAAAATTAACCAAATTTCTAACACAACATTCAGAATATCATATTGTGCATGCACATATGTTGCTCAATAATGCCTTTCATTTATTAGCAGCAAAGAAGGCAGGAGTTCCACATAGAATTTCGCATTCACATAATACGAGTAATGGAAAATCTGGAATTATAGCTAAGTTATATGAAAAATTTGCTATATATTTAAATAAAATATTATCAACAAAAAAAATTGCGTGTGGTAAAGAAGCAGCTGAATATTTATTTAATACATCAGAAAACGTGTGGTTATTAAATAATGCAATTGATTTGCAATTATATAATGACATTTCATTAAGTAAAAAAAATTATTGGAAAACGATTAAAAGTGATCTTGAAGGTTTGAAAATCATCCAAGTGGGTAGATTGAATGAAGTTAAAAATCATGATTTTTCTTTAGAAATTGCTAAAAGATTACAAGAGCATGGTATTAACTTTACTTTTTTCATCGTAGGTCAAGGTCCTCTAGAAGATTCTATTAGAAAAAATATACAAGATTATGGTTTAGAGGTAAATGTTTTTCTATTGGGTGTTAGGTCTGATGTACCTCATCTTATGGCAGGATCTGATGTGATGTTAATGCCATCCTTGCATGAAGGATTTCCTGTTGTTTTGGTGGAAAGCCAAGCAGTGGGTTTGTTAAGTTTAATTTCTGATAGAATAGCTCCAGAAGTTGATTTAGATTTAGGTTTGGTAAATTTTTTGTCTTTAGATAATGTGGATACGTGGGTTAAAGCTTTGATGAATCAAAAAGATAAATCTGTTTCTCAAAGTGAAATTTATACATGCCTACAAGCTTCTGGTTTTGATGTTAAAAAAAATGCAACAGACTTATTAAATTTTTATAAAGATCTAAAAAAATCGAATATAGGAAATTAACCTAAAATGTTTCCATATTTATTACTTCTAGGATTTGTGATGTTTTGGATTTTTTTAGAAAAAAAATCTTTAAACAGAAATGCTTTCTGGGTACCTTTTTTTTTATTAGTATTATTTGCAAGTATTAGAAGTTATTTGGTAGGAACAGATACAGGTAATTATACATCGAATTTTAGAAACTTAATTGATTCAAATTATTATATATTTCGTTCGGACTTAGAATATGGTTACCAATTATTAGAGTATTCTATTTTAAAATTTACACACAACTATTTTTGGTTGTTTTTTGTTTCCTCTGTGATAGTAGTAGGGAGTTATCTCTACATTTTTAGAAAAAAATCTGAAGATTATCTTCTATCAGTTATAATTTTTGTAAGTTTTGGTTTTTATCTTTTTTACTTCAATGGATTACGGCAAGGTATAGCAATGGCTATTGTAGCTTTAGCTACTCCCTACTTAATAAATAAGAATTTTTTAAAATATACACTTATTATAATATTAGCTAGCTCTTTTCATAAGAGTGCTTTGATAATGTTGCTGTTCTATTTAATTATTCATTTAAAATTTAAAATAGAATTTAAAACCTTAGCTGTATTCTTAGGGTCATTTTTACTAAGTAATATTGTTATCAAGTATTTAGCATCTACTAATGAAAAGTATAGCAGCTATGCTGAAGTTTCAGAGAATGCTGGTGGGTATTTAACTTTATTTTTCTATTCTTTTATTTCTATATTCTTATATATATTTTACAAAAAATATAAAATAGAAAACCCTGAATACTATATTTTGTTACAGTTAAGTTTGTATGGGGTAGCATTTTTAATACCAGTTGCATTATTAGCAACTAATCCTTCCGGCCCTCAACGCCTTTTGTTTTATTTTGTCTGGGCGGTTTCCTTACTAATTCCTATTGTAATAAGAAAAATAAATAATAAATTTATATATTTTATATTCATAGTTCTAGCTCTCATTTATTATACAATGATACTAGGTTTTAGTAATTTAATGCCGTATCGATTAAACGAAATTTTTAGGATTTTTTAATGAAAATTAGTATAGGAATTCCATTTTTCAATGCAGAGCCTTACTTGGCAGATGCTATTAAATCCGTAATTCAACAGTCTTTCGAGGATTGGGAATTAATTCTAGTTAATGATGGATCTTCTGATAGTTCATTAAAGATAGCCGAAAGTTTTGCAAAAAAAGATAATCGTATTAGAGTCATTTCAGATGGTTTAAATAAAAAGCTTCCTTATCGCTTAAATCAAATTATTGATGAGTCTAAAGGTGAATATATTGCACGTATGGATGCAGATGACTTAATGCATCCTGATCGTATAAAAATTCAATTAGATTTTTTAGAAAAAAATAAAGAGTTTGATCTTGTTTCAACGGGGTTAGTATCAATTAATGATAAAAACCAAGTTAGAGGAATACGTTGTTTGAGGGAAATTTATACAGATTTTTCTGAAGTGAAAAGACATTACCCAATAGTACATGCATCTATTTTAGCGAAAAGAGATTGGTACTTAAGAAACAAATATGATCAGAGCTTACCAAGAACTGAAGATTTTGAATTGTGGTGTAGGACCATTTCAAATAATGATCTAAAACTAGCAGTACTACCAGAAGCTTTATATTATTATAGAGAAGAGGGTTTAGTTACAGCCGAAAAAATGAAAAGATCTTATAGAGATGGAATAAAAGTATACAAACAGTATGCTGTAAAACCCACTTTGAAAGTCCTTTTTTCTTCAAGAGTTAAAATCTTAACTATTGATTTCTTAAATTGCTTTGGATTACTACAAAATATTATAAAAATTAGAAACAGAAAATCTGTTGATAAATCCTTAATTTTATATCACCAAGATATTATTTCTAAAATAATTAAGTAAGTGAGTAATTTGTGAAAAAGATATGTTTTGTTATGACAGAAGCCTCCCAATTTAATATTTTGTGCAGAGGTCAGTTAGAATACTTTGCAAGCCAACCAAATGTAGACATCACTTTAGTATGCGGTGGTAATTATTCAGATATTGAAAAATTGAAATCAAGAAATGTGGGTCATGTAAAATGTATTAAAATAGTTCGTCAACCTTCTGTTTTTGTTGATTTTATAGCTCTTATTCAATTGTTTTGGTTTTTCTTGTTTAATCGTTTTGATGCTATTGTATATTCCACACCTAAAGCATTACTTTTAGGTAGTTTATCATCCTGTTTTGCATTTCAAAAAAGAAGAATAGCTTTAGTGCGTGGTCGAGCTTATGAAAACTTTGTGGGAAAAAAACGTATATTTTTTGAGTTGTTGGATAAAGTTTGTTTGAAGGTTTCTCATCAGGTTATTTTTATATCTAATGAGCTAAAGAAGATGTATTTAAATGAAAATTTAACGACTAAAAATAAAAGCTTTGTAATAGGTGCAGGCTCATCTAACGGAGTTGATACAATTAAATTTTCCCCTGTAAAATTTGAAAAAAATAATAAACTATTCTCTATTGTTGTTATAGGTAGAGTCTGTTTCGACAAGGGAATTGAAGATTTATATAAGATTTTAAAAGATATTAATTCAGAGAATTTAGAAATTAAGATAGTTGGCCGTGTTGAAGATGATGAATCGCAATCTGTTTTAAATAATATATTAGCTGAGCATGATTATGTTAAATATTATAATCATGTTGATAGCCCAGCAGAATTTTTTTCTCAAGCGGATTTGCATTTATTTCTAAGTCATAGGGAAGGTTTTGGAAATGTTGCTATTGAAGCAGCAAGTTGTAATACACCAACTTTTTGTTATGATATTTCAGGCTTAAGAGATAGTGTATTGAATAATGTTTCAGGTAAAAGGTTTCTTTTTCAAGATTATCAATCTATAGCTAGAGCTATTAATGATGCAAAAGCTAATCCTGACAGATTTAAGGAGAGCTATTCTGGTTCACGTGCTTGGGTATTGGAGAGCTTTAGTCAAGAGAAAGTTTGGGAAGAGTATTTAAGATTTTATTTGTTATAATTTATTTAATTGATATTTATGAAAATTTTGATAACAGGTGCAACAGGTTTTGTAGGTGCAGCTTTAGTACAAAAAATTAATAGCTTATATGACATTATTGTTTTAGTTCGTGCTCAAAATAGCTTACTCCCTTCAACAGTTCAACAGCTTGTTGCTAACAATATTTTTACAGCAGATTTACCTGACAATATAGACGTCATTATTCACTTGGCAGGTCGTGCTCATATTCTAAATGAACAAACAACAGACCCATTGAGCGAATTTCGAAAAGTGAATGTAGAAGGCACTTTACAATTAGCTCGTCAGGCTTTAGATAAAAAAGTAAAACGCTTCATATTTATGAGTTCTATAGGTGTAAATGGTGCAGTGACGCCACAGCAACCATTTACAGAAGAAGCTCTACCACAACCTCATGCGGATTACGCAGTTTCTAAGCTAGAAGCTGAAGAAGAACTTAAAAAGCTATTTGCAGGATCAGACACAGAATTAGTTATTATTCGTCCACCTTTAGTTTACGCTGCTCATGCACCAGGTAACTTTGCTCGACTACTCAAATTGGTTGCGAGCAATTTACCTTTACCTTTTGCAGGCACAAACAATAAACGCAGCTTTGTTGCACTTGAAAATTTGGTAGACTTTATTCAAACCTGTATTGAACATCCAAATGCAGCCAATCAAACCTTTTTAGTGGCAGATCAGATTAGTATTTCTACATGTGAGTTGGTGCAATATTTAAAGCAGGGCATGGGAAAACCTGCACGTTTTATTTATATTCCACAGCCTCTTATGAAACTAGCGGCTGCATGTATTGGCAAATCCAAACTCTATGAACAGTTGTTTGAGTCACTAGAAGTTGATACGACCAAAGCTCAGAAGTTGTTGGGTTGGACAGCGCCATTGAGTACCCAGCAAGCGATGCTGCAAGCGGGTCAAAATTATTTAAAAATGAAAGAGTAATTTACGCATGTCAATTTTTGCACTGAGCATCGTATTTTTTATACTGACATTACTATTCACAGGTTATATGCGGCATTACGCCCTCAAGAAAAATATTATAGACAACCCCAATGAACGTAGCTCCCATAGTGTGCCCACACCACGC
This sequence comes from Acinetobacter sp. A1, assembly GCF_012371315.1. NCBI lineage: Bacteria > Pseudomonadati > Pseudomonadota > Gammaproteobacteria > Moraxellales > Moraxellaceae > Acinetobacter > Acinetobacter sp. A1. The sequence continues at coordinate 26,757 of NZ_JAAZQY010000012.1, read as the reverse complement.
GGTGGTGGGGTTGCGGTGGTGTGTAGCTACTTATTGGCACTGACTGTGTTAATTTATAGCCAGCAGCTGACAGTGCATATAGGTTTAACCCTGATGGCAGCAGGCTTTGTCATTGCCTTGTTGGGTTTTTTAGATGACCATGGTCATATTAATGCGATGATACGCTTGGCAATTCACTTTTTAGTTGCTATAGGCGTGGTCTTTAGCTTAGGTGGCTTTAGTGAAATTATCATTTTTAATGGACTGCAACTCGGTTTTATTGCCAATATCATAGCTGCGCTCTTTTTAGTGTGGTTGCTGAATCTATATAACTTTATGGATGGCATTAACGGCATTGCCAGTGTTGAGGCCATCACCACCACAGTCAGTATGGCAATTTTATACGCTATACTAAATACCTCACTTAATTCAGATATCCTGTGGTTATTGGCCGCTTGTGTATTTGGTTTTCTATTATGGAACTTTCCAAAAGCCAAAATTTTTATGGGCGATGCCTGTAGCGGATTTCTCGGTCTCACTTTGGGTATTTTGGCGCTCATTGCCCTAAAAGAAAACTTGGCACTGTTTTGTGCGTGGATCATTTGCTTAGGTGTGTTTGTGGTCGATGCAACATATACCCTTATTAAACGCGTGTTGAGTGGCTATAAAATGTATGATGCGCATCGAAGCCATAGCTATCAAATTTTATCGCGTAAATGGGGGAGTCATACCCCCGTAACGTTGGCTGTCGCAGCCATTAACCTATTGTGGTTATTTCCTATCGCTTATATAACGGTTACACAACAATGGGCGTACCCTGAATGGGCAGTACTGATTGCCTATGTGCCATTGTTATTTGTGGCTATAAAATTCAAGGCAGGTTATGCAGATGCTTAATAAACCCAGTTTATTAATTTTAGGTGCTGGGGGATACGGTTTGGCCGTTGCAGAAGCTGCAGAACTGAGTGGACAATGGCAAGAGATTCTATTTGCCGATGACCGTTGGCCTGCAACACAGCATGTGGCGGACTATAACATTGTGACAAATATTGCCAATTTACACCAGTTGCAGAATACGCAGCTTCAAGCGATTGTGGCAGTAGGCAATAATACATTACGGCAGCAATGGCAACAGACCTTGCGCGCCTTGGGTATAGAATTGACTTCGGTGATTCATCCTAAAACGGTTGTGAGTCGAACAGCTCAAATCGGTCTAGGGGTGAGTGTGATGGCAGGGTGTGTAATTAGTCGTAAAACTGTGATCAATGATGGTGTAATATTGAATATTGGTACATTATTAGATCATGACGTTGTCATTCAGGAATTTGCCCATTTAAGCGTGGGGGTAAAAGTCGCAGGTGGTCAAACTATCGCTGCACATTCATTTTTAGAGGTTGGAACCTGTATTCTGCATTAAAGTAATACGGTGTTTTAAAATTCAAATATTAATAATTGTATATTTATGAAATCCATTATAGAACCTGCTGTAGAATCCCCCCGCTTAGTCAAACTCGCATTTTTAATAGTGCTGGATTTTTGTGTTTTTCCTGTCTTGCTGTGGCTATGTTATGCCATTCGCCAGTTTGACCTAGGCGCAGAAGTGGTGCCCAACTTGGCTTTTGGTTCGGTATGGGCAAGTGTGATTGCCGTTGTATCGCTGTTTATTTTTGGGGTGTATCGCTTTATTGTGCGCACCTACAGCGAACTGTTTATGGTCAAATTGGGGGTGGGTACGGCTTTGACTGTGGCAGGGTTGTATGCGTTGGCATATTTTACCGATGCCTTTATTCCCACCTCTATTCCACTCATGTTTGGCTTTCTCATGTTCGCATGGGTCTGGTTTAGTCGTGGTTTTATTCGCTTCATCGTGCGTTCTTATTTACAGGCCGATGTACAAAAAAAACGCATCGCGATTTATGGCGCGGGCAATGCAGGGCAGCAAATTGCGGCGGCTTTATATAGTTCAGATGAACACTTACCCGTGTTATTTATTGATGATGACCCGTCACTCACTGGGCAACAGTTGGGCCGTTTAAAAGTCTATGATGCAGAAACAGCATTAAAAGTCATGCCGAAAAAGCATATTGATGAAATTCTGATTGCGTTGCCTTCTGTCGGGCGGATGCGTAAAAGCGAAATCGTCAAATTTTTAGAACCTGCACATATTAAAATTACCGAAATTCCAGGACTGACCAAACTGGTCGATGGTGAAATTCGCGTATCGGATATTCAGGAAGTCGATATTATTGACTTGTTGGGGCGTGATCCAGTGCCGCCTGTGCCCGAACTGTTGGCTAAAAATATTCAAGACAAAATGGTTTTGGTGACAGGCGCGGGCGGCTCAATTGGCTCTGAACTGTGTCGTCAAATTGTCAAAAATAAACCCAAAGCATTGGTGATTTATGAACTGACCGAATTTGCGTTGTATAGCATTGATAAAGAATTACGCTTAAACAATGATGTCACGATTATCCCGATTTTAGGTTCAGTGCTCGATCAGGCCAAACTGGAACGGGTGATGGAACAGTATGCGATTCAAACCGTGTACCATGCCGCTGCCTACAAACACGTGCCTTTGGTAGAATGTAACCCATTGGCAGGTCTGAAAAACAACGCGATTGGGACGGCATTTAGCTTAAATGCAGCGGTCAAAACAGGTGTAGAAACCTTTGTACTCATTTCTACCGATAAAGCCGTGCGTCCGACCAATGTCATGGGGGCGTCTAAACGTATGGCAGAATTGTATTGTCAAGCCATGGCAGAAGCGCAAGATCAGACCCAAATCAGCATTGTACGGTTTGGTAATGTTTTAGGTTCGTCGGGTTCGGTGGTGCCCTTGTTTAAACAGCAAATTGCTAAAGGTGGGCCCATTACCGTGACTCATCCTGACGTGACACGCTACTTTATGACCATTCCAGAAGCCTCACAATTGGTGATTCAGGCGGGTGCTTTGGGACAGGGGGGCGATGTATTCCTGCTCGATATGGGGGAGCCTGTACGAATTCAGGACTTGGCCCGTCAAATGATTGCCCTGAGTGGTTTAAAAGTACGAGAAACAGGCAGTCAGGAAGGTGATATTGAAATTCAATATTCAGGCTTACGCCCAGGTGAAAAACTCTATGAAGAGTTGCTGATTGATGCCGATAATACCGAAATTACTCAACACAGCCGTATTTTACGTTCTTTTGAGAAAATGTATCCGCTAGATGAATTGTTGTTGGTCTTTGAGCGTTTAAATGAGTTAACCGCAATTCAAAGTGATATCGACTGGGCTTTGGCGCAGCTTGAACACTATGTGGATGGTTATGTCCGTGGTAAAGAAGTCAAAGTAAATTAAAATATCGAGATCAGGTTAAGACATATGATTAAGAAAGCCATTTTACCCGTTGCAGGTTTAGGCACCCGTTTTCTGCCTGCCAGTAAAGCCATTCCCAAAGAAATGGTGACCGTGGTCGATCGTCCTGCGATTGAATATGTAGTACGCGAGGCAGTTGCAGCAGGGATTGAGCAAATTATTTTGGTGACCCATTCCTCTAAAGCCTCCATTGAAAACTACTTTGACCGTAACTTTGAGCTAGAAACCACTTTGGAACAAAAACAAAAACTGGATTTGCTCAAAGAAATTACCGAAATTTTACCTGCACATGTCAGTGTTGTGAGTGTACGTCAGCCACAACCTTTAGGCTTAGGGCATGCAGTTTTATGTGCTAAATCTGTAGTGGGCAATGACGCCTTTGCAGTGCTGTTACCCGATGTATTGGTTAAAGATGATGCTACACAAAATGACTTGGCACGCATGATTCAGCGTTTTGAGCAAAGCCATGCCGCACAGATTATGGTCGAAGCAGTGCCAGATCATTTGGTCGATCAATACGGTATTGTCGATGTAGCCGCAGCACCCGCAGAAGGCGAGAGTACCGTGATGCAGGGCATTGTAGAAAAACCTGCAGTCGGCACGGCACCTTCTAATTTATCGGTAGTGGGGCGTTATGTCTTGCCTGCAGAAATTATGACCTTGCTCGAAAATACCCCTAAAGGGGCAGGCAATGAAATTCAATTGACCGATGCCATTGCCATGTTGCAGCAAAATAGTGTGGTGGAAGCTTATCGTATGCAAGGTCAGACTTTTGACTGTGGCAGCAAGTTGGGTTACTTAAAAGCAGTGTTGCATTATGGACTCGATCATCCAAAATTAGGTGATGATTTTAAAGCCTTGATTCAAGAGTTAAAGCTTGAGTCATAAAGGTGATTAAGGGGGGGAAGATTAGAAAATCTCTCCTAGCCTCCCTTCTTACGCAAGAATTTAAAGCAGTGCTTAAACTCTTGCTCAGGGAGGAACATCCATTATAAAGCTTTTGCTAGTGCGAACTTCCCCCTTTGAAAAAGGTGAGCCATGTATGGCGCAAGGAGGTGGATTAAAAAACCTGAAAAGTTATTCATATATGATGTAGGAAAGGATGAAATGTAAAAATCCCTCCTAACCTCCCTTTAAAAAAGGGAGGAACCCACGTGAAATAAACAGCATCAACCAATACACAGGAACACATTTTGAAAGTCGCAGTCTTTGGAAAAACCCTCTATGCAGGCGTGATGTCTGCACTCTTGGCAGAATGTGGGCATCAGGTGTATTGGTGCGATATCTTTCAGGATGCTGCTCATCCACTAGAACAGCAACATCTCAGCTTTCAAGACCAAGCTTTGAGCCTGTTATTGCAACAACAACGCAGTAAAGGCTTTTTACACTATTGTGATTTTGCTGAATTGCCTTTAGATGTGGATGTGTATGTACTGAGTCTGAACCCGACTGAAGAAACCCACGCCTTAACCGTTTTGGGGCAGTTGCAACAACGTCCGATCATTCACCCTAAATTGATGATCAATGCCTCGACTTTGGGCTTAAATGGCACACAGCGCCTGCAAAAAATCTTGCCACAAGATGACTGGATGTATTTACCCGACATGATTCAAGAGGGCAATGCCATTCAAAGTATGACCCGCGCACAGCAACTCACGGTGGGTTGTGAAAATAAACGTGCGCAAGTCAAACTCAAAGAATTACTCCGCCCTTTATTTCCACGTGCGCAGCAATACCTGTTTATGCCCGTGCTGGATGCTGAATTTACTAAACTGAGTATTTCAGGCATGTTGGCGACCCGTATTAGTTATATCAATGACTTGGCAGTGGTGGCAGAAAAACTGGGAATTGATATTGAACATGTGCGGCAGGGCATGGCCGCTGACAGCCGCATAGGGGCATCGTATATGTACCCAGGGGCGGGTTTTGGTGGTGAAAACTTTAGCCATGATATTTTGACCCTTGCCAGTACTGTATCGACCACAGGGGTGAAAAGTCAGCTGTTGGCGCAGGTCTGGGACATCAACGAACAACAAAAAGAACTCTTGTTTAGAAAGCTATGGAATTATTATCAGGGCGATTTAAACGGCAAAACCGTGGCGATTTGGGGCGCGGCCTTTAAAGAAAATACCGCACGGGTGCAACACTCTCCAATTCATGTGATGTTACCTGCGTTGTGGGCACAGGGTGTCACGGTAAAACTGCACGATCCACAAGCCTTGCCTGAAATTGCGGCACAGTATGGTCAGCGTGATGATCTGATTTTATGCGAAAACCAATACCAAGCGGTAGAAGGAGCTTCGGCATTGTGTTTGCTGACCGCATGGAAACAGTACTGGAGTCTGGATTACGCCACGCTGTTAAAGCAAATGCAGCATCCACTGATTTTGGATGGTCGTAATATTTATGATCCTGAATTTGTGAAGGCACAAGGTTTTGCTTATATGGGAGTCGGTCGCTAATGATGGGTACCACAACATCACAGGCAAATAATCAGCCACAGCAAACCGCCTTGCAGCAATTACAACAATTGCAGCAACAGTTTCAGCAGCTGCATTTAAATCAGCTGTTTGCTCAAGATCCACAGCGTTTTCAGCGTTTCTCGGTAGCTTTGGACAGTGTACTGTTTGACTATAGCAAGCATCGGATTGATGCCAAGGTGTTGCAGACTCTGGTTCAGTTTGCACAGCAGAGTCAGCTTGCTGAGTGGATTCAACGTTTATTTTCAACGGCAACAGGCTCAGAGAAAATCAACTACACCGAACAGCGCGATGCGATGCATTGGGCCTTGCGTTTGCCTGCGACCAGCCCAGCAGCAAGTGCTTCCGAACAGACCGATGCCTACGCTGCATTGACTGAGCAAGTCCATACCCAGCTTGAGCGTATGTATGCCTTGGTGGAAAAAATCCATGCAGGCCAATACCGTGGTGCCACGGGTGAAGTGATTCAGGATGTGGTCAATATTGGTGTGGGTGGCTCAGATTTAGGCCCGTTGATGGTGACCCAAGCCTTATCTGATTTTAAAGTGGCAACTGAAAAACCACTGAATGTACATTTTGTGTCTACCATGGATGGCAGCCAGCTATCTGAATTGCTGCATCGTCTGCGTCCTGAGACCACTTTATTTATTATTTCGTCCAAGTCTTTTGGCACCATTGATACCTTATCCAATGCGCAGACCGTGAAACAATGGCTAGAAAAGGCCTTGGGTACACATGCGCAAATTCTGAAGCATCATTTTATTGGGGTATCTACCAAAGCCGATAAAATGACTGCTTGGGGAATTTGCTCTGAAAATCAGCTCTTACTTTGGGATTGGGTCGGCGGCCGCTATTCTTTATGGTCGTGTATTGGCTTACCGATTGCCCTGACCATTGGCGTTGCGGGTTTTCAACGGTTTTTAGCAGGTGCACATGCGGTTGATCAGCATTTTCAAACTGCTGCATTTGATCAGAACATCCCTGTATTGATGGGCTTGCTCGGGGTGTGGAATAATAACTTCCTGAATATTCAGACTCATGCGGTCTTGCCTTATGATGGACGCTTAAAATACTTCGCTTCGTATTTACAGCAACTGGAAATGGAATCCAATGGTAAATCCATTCAGCGTAATGGTGAGGCGGTTAACTTGGATACCTGTCCGATTGTTTGGGGTGAGGTTGGGCCGAATGCACAGCATGCGTTCTATCAATTGTTGCATCAAGGCACACATGCGGTTAGCTGCGATTTTATTGCTCCTGTGCAGCGTTATAATGCCAATCAATTTACTTATGCCGAAAATGCCGAGGCTTTGGTGGAGCAGCACCATTTGGCCTTGTCCAACTGCTTGGCACAGTCGCGGCTTTTGGCCTTTGGAAATCAGGCTCTAGATCAGCAGGAATTAGATGGCTTAGCGGCGTATAAGCAGTACAGTGGTAATCAGCCAAGTAGCAGTATTTTATTGCAAGAACTCAATCCGTATAGTTTGGGCATGTTGATTGCTTTGTATGAACACAAAGTCTTTGTACAATCGGTGCTGTGGAATATCAATCCCTTTGACCAATGGGGCGTAGAAAAAGGCAAGGAAATTGCCAATCAGCTCTTGCCGATTTTAAATGGGCAGCAACAGGATTTATCTGCACTCGATGCATCGACCCAAGGTTTATTAAAAATTTTATTAGGAAAAATAGATGGCTAATATTTTAGTAACAGGCGGTGCCGGCTATATCGGTTCACATACCTGTGTCGAGTTGCTGAATGCAGGGCACAGCGTAGTGGTGCTAGATAATTTATCCAATAGCTCGGCAGACTCATTGGCGCGGGTGCAGCAATTGACGGGAAAAACCTTGCAGTTTATTCAAGGTGATATTCGTGATGCTGCTGCTTTGGATATTGTGTTTGCGCAACATCAAATTGATGCGGTGATTCATTTTGCAGGACTCAAAGCAGTGGGAGAAAGCCAACAAATTCCACTGAGCTATTTTGATAACAATATTGCGGGTTCAATTAGCTTGATTCAGGCGATGCAACGCGCGCATGTGTTTAAACTGGTGTTTAGTTCATCGGCTACAGTATATGACGAAGCCAATATTTCGCCGTTACATGAAGAGATGCCAACGGGCATGCCAAGCAATAACTACGGCTATACCAAACTGATTGTGGAACAGCTTTTACAAAAAGCAGCCCTTGCCGATGCACGTTGGTCAATTGCGCTATTGCGTTATTTTAATCCTGTGGGGGCACATAAAAGCGGTTGCATTGGCGAAGACCCACAAGGTATTCCAAATAATTTAATGCCTTATGTCACCCAAGTGGCGGTGGGACGTCGTGAAAAATTGTCGATTTTTGGGCAGGATTATGCCACGCCAGATGGTACAGGGGTGCGCGATTATATTCATGTGGTCGATTTGGCCAATGCGCATTTATGTGCCTTGAATAACCGTTTGACTGCACAGGGTTGCCGTGCTTGGAATATTGGTACGGGCAATGGGATTTCGGTGCTGCAAGTGAAGAATACTTTTGAACAGGTCAATGGTGTGCAGATTCCATTTGAGTTTGCACCACGTCGTGAAGGCGATGTGGCAACCTCTTTTGCAGATAATAGCCGTGCCGTGCAAGAATTGGGCTGGACTCCACAATATGGCTTAGAAGATATGTTGGCCGATAGTTGGAACTGGCAAAAGCAGAATCCGAATGGTTATCGTTAAGATGAATGATTCCAGCTATACATTCAGCCACAAAGTTTAGAGCATAAAAAATGGGAATCAGTTTTGAATCCCATTTTTATATTGCTTTGATTTTTTAGATTAAGCTTGAATTAATTGCGTCAACTCATCCACATAGTCCTGCATCGGGCGTGGGTTTTGATCACGACGGCTTTCAATATTTAAGCGTAATAATGGCTCAGTATTTGAAGCACGCACATTCAAACGCCATGCCCCAAAGTCAAGACTTACGCCATCGGTTTGGTCAATTGTTGGGTTTTGGCTGGCATAATGCTCAAAGATTTTTTGGATGGTGGCTTGAGTATCGGCTACTTTAAAGTTAATTTCGCCCGAACATGGGAACTTGGCAATCATTTCTTCGACCAGACTGGATAGTGATTGTCCTGTTTCAGACAATACCGAAACTACCAATAACCATGGAATCATGCCGCTGTCACAATAGGCGAAATCACGGAAATAGTGGTGTGCACTCATTTCACCGCCGTAAACGGCATTGTGCTCACGCATTACATCTTTAATAAAGGCATGTCCAGATTTAGATTGAATCGCTTCACCCTGATATTGCGCGACTACATCAAAGGTATTCCAGACCAAACGCGGGTCATGCACAATTTTTTCGCCTGCTTGTTTGAGTAAAAATGCCTGCGCCAATAAGCCAACAATATAATAGCCTTCAATAAATCGGCCTTTTTCATCGAATAGGAAACAGCGATCAAAGTCACCATCCCAAGCAATGCCCATGTCGGCTTGATGCTGCAATACGGCATCGCGGGTGCTATCACGGTTTTCCACTAAAATTGGGTTTGGGATGCCATTGGGGAAAGTACCATCGGCATCATTGTGAATTTTGACCAATTCAACGGGGATATTCAGGGCTTTGAATTTTTGCTCAATAGCATCGACCACATGTCCTGCAGCGCCATTGCCTGCATTCATGACCAGTTTCATAGGACGAATTTTGCTAGGCTCGATATAAGTCATTAAATGTTCAATAAATTCAGGCAAAATATTGTAGTTTTGGGTGCTGCCTTTGTGCTCAACTGGGGTAAATTCGCCTGATTCTGCCAAAGCCTGAATGTCTTTTAAACCTGTATCGGCACTAATCGGACGTGCATTTTCACGTACCAGTTTCATGCCGTTGTAGTTCATGGGGTTATGGCTAGCAGTCACTTCAATGCCACCTTGCACGTCTAAATGGAAAGCTGCGAAATAGACTTCTTCTGTACCTGTCATGCCTAAATCTAGCACATTGACCCCTGCATCATTTAACCCACGAATGGTGGCTTGCTTTAAGCTTTCGCTGCTGAGACGGATATCGCAGCCAATTGCAATGGTTTTGGGTTGGTAAATTTGTCCGTAAGCACGACCAATTTTATAGGCAATCTCTTCATTGAGTTCTGTGCCCAATTTTCCGCGAATGTCATAGGCTTTAAAACAAGTGAGTTTGCTCATGTATTATCCTGAATATTTGGAAAAGTCGTATTGCTGCCTATGATAATCGAACTATGTGCAATGTGCTGTACAGAATAGAAGATCAATTGCTTGAAGATGTTTCAGGTCATTAACCGTGTGTGGGGCTGTTGCAAGATGGAGCAGGTCAAAGACCATGGATGAGAAAAGGTGTTGTGATGGCAAGGGTGTTTTTTATTGAGTGAAGTTGGTTAAAATACGGCTCAGACTTATGTGTTCGATATGATTGAAGATGAAATTACAGAAAAGTACTTTAGAGCCAGAGCAGAAACTTTCTGCGGCACAGAAAAAATTTCAGAAATTATGCCAAAAAATTGAGCAGGAACAAGTACGTTTGAATGAATGGCAGACCGCACAAGCCGATATTCAGGCACGGGCCAGCCGAGAAATTTTACCAACCTATACGCAATTGCGTGAAATTATATTTCAGCAAATTCAACAATTGCTTCAGCAAAAACAACAAAAAATGACGGCAGCCCAACAAACTAAACTTGCTCAAAAAATTGAGCAACTCAGTTTACAGCTCTTAGATTCGCAGCAGATGTCTGCCGAACAAGTTCAGTTTTTAACAGAATTGCTGAATCATTATGGCTATGATTTTGAGCGGCCAGACTTAGATGATCTAGATGAGATGTTAGAGGCTAAAACTGAGTCTGAGTTCGCAGAAGAAAACTTTGAGCAAGGTGGCTTTGAAGATGATGCTTCTGAACAAGAACGACTAGCACAGCTCAAGTTGGACAGTTTGAAACATTTTCTCTGTGAAGAATATGACCTAGATCTAGATTTTTTTGATTTTCAACATGACCCATTAGATTTAGATGATTTTATAGAAAAATTTGAACAAAAAATGCAAGATCAAGAGGAGCTAGATTTTTTAAGTCAGTTGAGTGGTGCTCAAAAAGCTTTTGCCGAACAGCAAATTGCCCGTGAAAAAGCCAAAGCAGCAAAAAAACAGCAACAGCGTGAAGAAGCAAAGAAACTGGCAAATCAATCCATCAAAACGATTTACTTAAAAATTACAGCGTGGATTCACCCAGATCGTGAGCAAGATGAGCAGAAAAAACAAGAAAAAACCGCATTGATGCAGCAAGCCAATCAAGCTTATGAAGCCAATGATTTATTGACCTTGCTAAATTTGCAAATTCAGTTGGGTCAGCAGCACAATCTATCTTTCGCCAATCAACAATTAAAAGCGTATAACCTGCTTTTAGAAGAACAGTTAGAAACTTTACAAATGCAAGTAGATGACATTATTTACTCTTTTAATTGGAGTCAGTTTTTATATTCTAACCGTAAAATTAAAGTGCAAGATTTGTATCGAAAATATGAGCAAGACTATCGGCATGCCCAACAAAAATTAGCTCAAGCACAAGAGATACTGGAAAAATATCAAGACCTTAAACAATTAAAACAATTGATGCGCAGTCAATATGTGTGGGAAATGCATGCTGTGATGATGTAGACATACTGAGATTTGGGTCTGGACAAAAGCGAAGCTTGGGCTTGGAATATCTATGTCGGTAGACCATGCCCTCAGACTCCGTGATCAACATATTTTCACCCTATCGGGTGATGTTGGTGAAGGAGAGGTGAATTTTTTTAATAAAAAAAAGCCCCAGTCATTCAACTGAGGCTTTTAGAATCTGGAGCGGGAAACGAGACTCGAACTCGCGACCCCAACCTTGGCAAGGTTGTGCTCTACCAACTGAGCTATTCCCGCATGCGGTGTATAATACATTATGCAAAAATAGGGTCAATCCATTTATGCAAAAAATTAGCTTAATTGCATAAATAAACGACATTTTTTAGAACAACTGGCGATGAGATCGCCAAATTTGAGTAGAAAAACACGCTGTAACGGCACGAAGCACGAATGATTCTACCAAAGTGCTGAGAATTGTATAGAACGCAGTTATACTGCTAGGCAGCCTTTAAACCATTTTGGGAAATACAATCATGAGTTTAGAACAACAATTGTTACAACGCTTAGCTGCTTTAAATCCAAGTCATTTAGAAGTTGTGAATGAATCTGCAGGGCATGGCGGTTATTTCCCAGGAAAAGAATCCCATTTTAAAGTGGTGATGGTCAGTGATGCTTTTCAGGGCTTACGTTCGGTACAACGTCATCAAAAAATTTATGCCGCTGTAGGTGATTTACTTGCGCCAAATAAAATTCATGCGCTTGCGATTCATGCCTTTGTTGCCTCTGAGTGGCAAGGCCAAGATACGTCTAGCCCTGAATGTGCACATGCACCAAAAGATGTGTAAGGGAAGGCTATAGATGGAAAATTTATCAATGCTAAACAACATTCATGTTGCTGCAGTGGCTTTGTTGCTGTTGGTGATTGTGGTGCGTGCCATGACATTATTTAAAGGCACATTGAATCACTCTCCAAACCCTAAAGCATGGAAAGTCTTTGTGGCTTTACAGCATTCGGCACTCACGCTGATTGTGGTGACAGGAGTCATTGCCTTATTTCTGAAGGATTTTCAGGTCGAAGCTTGGTTTTATGCCAAAATTATTTTATTTTTTGTGATGCTTTCTTCTTTGATTAAAGCGTATAAAAAAGATGAGCGTATTTTGCTGGTGCAGCGCCGTGTTGGCTGGGGACTGGCCCTGATTGCTTTCATTGCCATTTTAGGTTTGGTTATGCTTAAACCAAGTTTTGGCTAGGGCAAGTTTAAGGATTGTTAGACACTATGCGCCAACAATCATAGCGGGTCGGTTAAACTGAACATATAACAAGAACTGAAGTCATTCAACGAGGGGCGACAATGCGCACACGTGTGGTGTTTAATCAGAAAGGTGGTGTTGGAAAGTCCAGTATTACCGTGAATTTGGCAGCAATCAGTGCTCATCAAGGGCTAAAAACACTGGTAATTGATCTCGACCCGCAAGCCAACTCCAGCCAATATTTACTGGGCGATGATGCGACCTATTCTGCCGATAAACCTGCGCTTGAACCCAATATTGAAAATTATTTTGAAGAGGTTTTGGGGGGTAATCAGTCCAAAGGTTTATTGGGCAATGCGCTAGGCTCTATTTTAAAAAACCGCAGCAAAGGTTTAGAAGCTTATGTGCATCAGTCACCGTTCAAGAATCTGGATGTGATTCCTGCTAGCCCACAATTGGGTGGTTTGGCACATGCCTTAGAATCTAAACATAAAATTTATAAACTACGTGATGCCCTGCAGCAATTGTCTGATCAATATGACCGTGTATTTATTGATACCCCACCTGCATTTAACTTTTTTACGCTCTCTGCCTTAATTGCGGCAGATCGGGTGCTCATCCCTTTTGACTGTGATGTGTTTTCTAAACGTGCCTTACAAAGCTTGATTGAAAATGTTTTGGAAACCCAAGATGATCATAATCCACATCTGGAAATTGAAGGGATTGTGGTGAATCAGTTTCAGGCGCAGGCCAAGTTGCCGCGTGAAGTGGTTCAGCAACTTAAAGATGAGGGATTGCCTGTCTTGAACAGCATGTTGCCGCCTTCAGTGTTGATGAAAGAATCACATCATAAAAATTTGCCATTAATTCATTTGGCAACAGATCATAAATTGACGCAGGCCTATCAATCGTTGTTCAATGAAATTGAGCAAGCGTGATACACAGAGGTGAACATGAAAACATTTGCAATCGGTCTTTTGGCGGTCAGTAGTGTGTTGTTAGGTGCGTGTGCGACTACAGTCAAGCCGATTTATGTGTCACCTACGCATTATCAGGCCTTGAATTGCCAGCAATTACAAAGTGAATATAACCGCATTCAACAATATATTGAAAGTGGTGTGCAGGCACCAAAACGTACAGGCGTTGGTGTCGGCGTGGGCTTAGGTAGTGGCTGGGGCAGCCGAGGTGGTTGGGGCATTGGACCAAGTGTTTCGGTGAATATGGGACAGTCATCCAATACCAAAAATACCGAATTAGCACGTTTATTGGGTGAGCAAGAAGCAATTGTGCAGGCTGCAAAATTTAAAGCCTGCCCGATTATAGTGAAGCTTAAACCTGCAACATCTTAAGAAAAAACACTGTGGTTGTGCCTATATGGCACAGCCATAGCTGAAAATTTTTTAGCAAAATGTTTCAGAGCTTCCCTAAAATGAAACATATAAAAACAAAAACTTAGATTGAATTGTCGTTATATTTATACGCTTTGGTCAGTATTGGCGTATTAGAAAAACTTGTCTTTTTTTATGGCTTTCATATAAGGTGTGCTCCTGTTTGACTGGCGTACTTTGGTGTTTATGATTGAAAGTTGGTGGTTTGTCTTGGCCATGATCGCGGTCTTGATGATTCCTGGACCGACCAATGCATTATTGGCGAGTTCAGCGCATCAACAGGGCATTGCGAAAACCAGTATGCTGATTCCTGCAGAATTATTTGGCTATGCTTATGCAATTAGCTTATGGGCTCTGCTGATTCATTTAAGTGCCCCAATCTGGCCGTATTTTATTGATATTTTGCATATTTTGAGTGCGGGCTATGTATTTTGGATGGCCTTTCATTTATGGAAGCAGTCGCATTTAGAGCAGCACAGTCAGAAGCATCCAACCATTCGCCCTGCGCAATTATTTTTCTCAACTTTTAAAAATCCAAAGGCTTTGTTATTTGCTGCAGGTATTTTCCCTGTAGAAACTTGGAATAACCCGACCAATGTAGCTGTGGTCTATGTGCTATTTAGTTTGGTGTTGTTGCCTACCGCATTATTTTGGATGTCATTTGGACGGGTGATTTTGGCCAGAGAAACTAAAAAAGTCACAGCCGATTTGCTCTATAAAGGTTCGGCCTTACTTTTAGTGGTATGTATGTTGCCTGTGGTAGCACGGTTTTTTTAAAGGCACAAATATAGAATCGACGTAAAGATCAAACCAAGGATGCGCAGCGCATCCTTATAGGTCGAGTATTCAACACTTGAATTTTTCCAATAGCATACACTTAAGCAGGCTTTTTCTTGAGTTTTTGGCGAATAAAACCAATCACCCCTGGCAAAACACTCAGAATAATAATACCGAAAATTAAATAGGTGAAATTATCTTTCACAATTGGCATATTTCCAAATAAGTAGCCTAGGGTAATAAACGAAGCAATCCAACAAAATGCCCCAACCACGTTATAGGTCAGAAAGTATTTATAATTCATGCTACCTGCACCCGCCACAAAGGGTGCAAAGGTACGTGCAAAAGGCACAAAGCGGGCAAAAATAATGGTTTTACCCCCATGACGTTCAAAAAACTTTTGAGTTTCGATCAAATGCTTTTTATTAATAAAACGTGATTCAAGCTCGAAAACCCGTGGGCCAATATATTTACCAATATGATAATTCAGGGTATCGCCCAGCACTGCGGCTATGAATAGTAAAACCCCGAGTAACCAAGGATCCATCACACCTGTTGAAGCAGCGAGTGCACCTGCTGCAAAAAGTAAACTGTCGCCTGGTAAAAACGGCATGACCACCAAGCCTGTTTCTACAAAAATAATCAGGAATAAAATGGCGTAAATCCATACCCCATATTGGGTGATGAATTCGAGCAAATGTTCATCGACGTGTAATATAAAATCAATCAGTTCCATGGGGAAAAACAAGCGAAAGTGTGCTCAAATCCTAGCAGTCCACAGGCGGAAAGTCAGTATGAAAAGGTAAATAATTTTCACAGCAATTTTAGGGATGCCAGACCAGCCACATCGGTTCTTTTTCGTTGCATAGATGCAACAACATGTCTTTTAAATGCGTATTTATCCTGAATTTTGGAAAAACTAAGATGTATTTGTCTTCAAGAATGAATCAAAAATATAGGTGATCTGATGTTTAATCCAAATGTTGTGTTAAAAAGTGTGGTCGAAAAAGCCAGTGTGCAAGCCATTGTAAGTTTATTTTCACGTGCTTTTTTAGCGTATTTATTTATTGTATCTGGTTGGGGCAAAATTGCAGGCTATGATGCGACAGTGGGCTATATGCAAGCTATGGGTGTTTCAGGTTCACTGCTACCTTTGGTGATTTTGCTAGAACTTGGTGGTGGTTTGGCTGGCGGTTTCTTCTACATCATGCTTTACGGTGCAGGCAAAATAAGTCTAGACCATCTTTTGGAAGCAAAAAAGTAAGTCATTGATTTCCACATCAGCTCAACAATTTAAGCAATCTTCAAGAAGGTTGCTTTTTTTATGCTATAGGAAATGCATAGTCTTTTAAAACTTAGAGTATGTGGTCACTGCAATATCACGAAGAAAAATAGCCATTTTTAGGATTGTCTGAATAGTGTGCGCAAGGCGTGGAAAAATGCTAGAATAGCGCGCTTAATTCGTTTGCCTTTCTATAGTTGTTTGTCATGACTACCAATACTCAAATTACTGAAGATCGTATCCTGATTCTGGATTTCGGTTCGCAATATAGCCAGCTGATCGCACGTCGTGTTCGTGAAGCGGGTGTATATTCTGAAATGTATGCCTACGATATGTCGGAAGAAGACATTCGTGCATTTAATCCAAACGGTATTATCTTATCGGGTGGACCTGAAAGTGTTCACCAAGCGGGTAGTCCACGCGCACCTGAAATTGTATTTAACTTAGGCGTACCTGTACTGGGTATCTGCTATGGCCTACAAACCATGTCAGAACAACTGGGCGGTAAGGTTGAAGCAGGTTCAGTGCATGAATTCGGTTATGCCGAAGTCGATATTTTGGTACGTGACAAACTGATTGGTAACTTGCAAGACCGTGAAAACCAATTGCACGTTTGGATGAGCCATGGCGATAAAGTGGCACGTATTCCAGAAGGCTTCCAAATTACGGCAAGCACACCAAGCTGCCCTGTGGCGATGATTTCTGATGAAACACGCCGTTTCTATGGTATTCAATTCCACCCAGAAGTAACGCACACGGCTAAAGGTGCAGAATTACTGTCTAACTTCGTACATCAAATTTGTGGCTGCCGTGGTTTGTGGACACCAGAACACATCATCGACTTGCGTGTAGAACAATTACGTCAGCAAATTGGCAATGAAAAAGTATTACTTGGCTTATCGGGTGGTGTCGATTCATCTGTAGTTGCTGCCTTATTGCACCGTGCCATTGGCGATCAATTAACGTGTGTATTTGTAGACAACGGTTTGTTGCGCTTGAACGAAGGCGATCAAGTGATGCAAATGTTTGCAGAAAACATGGGGATTCGCGTAATTCGTGCCGACGCTGAACAGCGTTTCTTAGGTGCATTGGCTGGTGAAGTTGATCCAGAGAAAAAACGTAAAATCATTGGTCGTGAATTTATTGAAGTTTTTGCTGAAGAAGCACGTAAGCTTGATGGTGTAAAATTCTTGGCACAAGGTACGATTTACCCAGACGTGATTGAATCTGCTGCCAGCAAACAAGGCAAAGCGCATGTGATTAAATCACACCACAACGTGGGCGGTTTACCAGAAGATTTAGCTTTTGAATTGGTTGAGCCATTACGTGACTTGTTTAAAGATGAAGTTCGTAAACTTGGCACTACTTTAGGCTTGCCACACAGCATGATTTACCGCCATCCATTCCCAGGTCCAGGTTTGGGCGTGCGTATTTTGGGTGAAGTGAAAAAAGAATATGCAGACATTTTACGTCTAGCCGATGACATTTTCATGCAGGAATTACGTGCAAGTGGTTGGTATGACAAAACAGCTCAAGCATTTGCCGTATTCCAACCTGTAAAATCTGTTGGTGTCGTAGGTGATGGCCGTCGTTATGCATGGGTAATCGCACTACGTGCCGTAGAAACAGTGGACTTTATGACCGCACGTTTCGCACACTTGCCGTATGACTTGGTGGATCGTATTTCAACGCGCATTATGAATGAAATTGCAGAAGTTTCACGTGTGGTTTATGACGTATCATCTAAACCACCTGCAACCATTGAATGGGAGTAATTCAGGGATTTCACGAAGCACTGCTTCGTGCCTGAATTACGCCAAGCGCTATGCGCGCGGCAGCTAGGGGTTTCAAGCAGCACTGCTGCTTGCCAGTTTTACGACATGAGCCTATTTTAAAGCACAGATTTTAAAATGGGTGCAAGATGCTTGCGGCAGCTAGGTTTTCCTCTTACACATAAAAAAGAGCACTTCATGTGCTCTTTTTTTATGTATGCTAAACAATCCAAGATTTAATTTCTTTTTTTACTGTAGATTTAGGGGGCTCAGGCATCCCCACATCAAAGCTGATGACACAATTTCGTCCGCGCTGTTTGGCTTGATATAAGGCCAAATCGGCTTCTTTAATCAGGGTCTGCAAGTCGGTTTGTTGTGGTTTTAAACTCGACACGCCAATGGAGACAGTGAAATTAAAACATTTTTTATCAATGCACATTTCATGCTGAGCAATTTTTTGTCTTAAGCGCTCCGAAATCATCAATGCTTCATCTAAGCTGGTTTCACTAAGCAGTGCAATAAACTCTTCACCGCCAAAGCGTGCCAAAATATCCTTGCGGCGCATTTCTTTACGGGCAATGTCTGCAATATTTTGTAAGACTCGATCTCCAATATCGTGCCCATAGGTATCGTTAATTTGTTTAAAAAAGTCGACATCAAACATCAACAAGCAGACCGATTCAGATTTAGGCCATGCATGAATTTTGTGTTCTGCCATGTGTACAAACTGACGTCGGTTATTGAGTTGGGTCAGTTCATCGGTATGCGCCAAGGCTTGCAAGGTATGAAAATTCCAGTCATCCAGCAAACTGCGTAAAAAGTGATGGCGGGCATTTAGGGTATTGATCCAGCTGATATACAAACTCAACAAACATACAGGGATATACATCACCATAAAAACTAAGGCATCCTGCAAGTTGGTGAGGGAAATCACCCCAAAAAACATGAGTACGCTCATGACCAATGAATTATAGACCGCAGGGCGGAAACGCACTTGAATACACAGATTGGCCATGAGTACAAAAATGACCGAGGCATAAACATAAGTGGAAATCCAAGGGCTTTGTGATTGCGACAGGATATAGAACCAAATACCGCAGCACAGTGTGGCGCTGACCGGTAAAATTAAATCCAGCAGGCGAATATCTTTGATCAATTTAAAGCAGAAATAATTGCCAATCAGCGCCAATACAACAGCACTGAGACGGAGTGTGGCCGAGAGCGTAGTGACATCTGGAATGATGAAATAATCGATAAAGAAATACAGCAGGAACGTCATTTGCCCAATGTAATTGACTTGGCGTAAATAACGACGCTGATGTAAATTTTGGTGTTGATAAAAATGTGTTTCAAATTGTGGTGGAAGTTGCGCAGCAGGGTGCTGCAATGCTTTTTCAATTGCTTGTCGGTTTTCAAGATCACACTCAGTTGTTTTTAAAAGTTTTTCTGAGGCTTCCTGATTGCTTAAAATCTTCGAACGGGTCTGTTCCCCCATTCGAGCTTTTACAGACATAGCGATATTTACTCAAATTGACAACTTATAGTTAGGATTATGCGCAAAATGCAGAAAAAATAACCTCCCTAAATTTGGGTATTTTCTCTATTTTTTTTAAATTTTGGTCAAAATTATGCCATATATTTTAAGGTGTAGTTCAAGTTTGGACCATAAAAATCAGAACAACAAATTTCATCTTGCTCTTCGTTAGTGATTTAGCGTATTTAATAGTCAAGGAATTTACAGAAATATAAGAGGTATAGAATGAGCAATAGCAATTATACCGAGCTTTCCAATTCAGACGATTGTGATAAGTACGTCAAGCAATTTATACAGGAATTTCCACTGCGTAGTGCTGAAATTGGGCAGGGAACTTTAATTAAACGTGCTTTACCGAGTCGGCATAAACGCATGATTGGGGCATGGTGTTTTCTAGATCACGCAGGTCCTGTTAATTTTCCACAAGGTGAAGGCTTAGATGTTGGGCCGCATCCGCATATAGGTTTGCAAACATTCACCTGGATGATTGAAGGCAGCATTATGCATACCGACAGCTTGGGTACTAAGCAATTGATTCGTCCCAAACAGGTTAATTTAATGACTGCAGGTTATGGTATTTCACATACCGAAGTTGCTCCTGACACCGAAACACACATGCATACAGCGCAATTGTGGATTGCTTTACCTGATGATCAGCGCAATATGGCGCCACGTTTTGATCATTACCCTGACTTGCCTGTGGTTCAGCAAGATGGAGTGGAATTTACCATTTTAGTCGGTGAGTTTTTAAATACCACTTCGCCAGTATTGGTACATAGTGAGTTGCTAGGGGTAGATATTTATAGTGAAACCAGCACGACAACCCGTTTGCCGCTGAATCCTAAGTTTGAATATGGTTTGATGATGTTGGAAGGCACAGCCACTGTGCATGGGCATGAATTAAACGATGAAAATATGCTGGTGCTTGAACCGGGCTTAACCGAAATTCAGCTAGATTTACATGCGGGTGCGCGTCTGTTGCTATTGGGCGGATTACCTTTTGAGTCGCCAATTTTGTTGTGGTGGAATCTCGTCGGTCGTACCCAAGAAGAGTTAAGCATTGCACGTGAGCAATGGATCAATCATGATCCTCGTTTTGGCACAATACCAGACTACGATGGACCACGTTTAGAAGCACCGACTTTCCCCGCAAAAATGCGTGCATCAAAATAAATGATGGAATATCAATCTATAGGGAGTGGATTGAACGCCATGTGCAAACTGAAGTGGTATTGGATGTAGAATTACAGCAAAAAGTACTGAATATCTGTCAAAAAACACCAGTGACTAAAACCTTGTTACGCAGTGTGGAAATTCGTACTGAATTGGGTTAAACCTAGAGTTGAATCTGTCTCTTATAAAAAGGCATACAGGCCATGCCTTTTTATAATGTTGCGTGAAACAGAAGATATAACAATCACTTAAAACAGATGTAATAAAAACAAAATAGGACGTTTATGATTACTTTACACCACCTTGATCAATCCCGCTCGTTCCGCATTTTGTGGGCGCTCGAAGAGCTGGGTTTGGACTATGAAATCAAGTTTTACCACCGTCAGCCCAATTTAAGTGCGCCCAATGAGTTGAAGCTGATTCACCCATTGGGTAAAGCACCAATTTTAACTGATGCAGAGCAGACCATTGCAGAATCTGCAGTAATTTTGGAGTACTTGCAGCAGCATTATGATACGCAAAGGCAGTTTAAACCGCATCAGGCTTCAGCACAGCAAGCCTATCAATACTGGATGCATTATGCCGAAGGTTCATTAATGCCATTGTTAGTGATGCAGTTGGTGATGACCAATGTGCCGCAGCATGTGCCATGGTTAGTTCGACCAATGGCGCAAAAAATTACTGCAGGTGTTAAAACAGGATTTATTCAGCCTCGTTTAAAAGATCATATTGCTTATTTAGAAGATTATTTGGGCAAACATGATTATTTTGCAGGGGATTTTTCTTTTGCCGATATTCAAATGGGTTTCCCGCTTCAAGCATTGCAAAGCCGTACAGGACATCATTATCCACAGATTGCGGCTTATTTGGCGCGTGTGGAACAGCGTCCTGCATTTCAGCGTGCACGCGAACGTGAGCAGCAGTTAATATAAATCTGGCAATGATTCTTGTGAGCATATCGTTATCCAGACCTAAAAAAAGATGCCGTGGCATCTTTTTTTTTAATTGATTTTGGTCGATTGATAACAACGAGGCTCAGCGTTTTACGACAATTGAATCAATGCCGCTATGCTGTAAAGTTTGCTGAGCAATTACCGCAGCATCGGCTGAATCATAAGGGCCTGAAATCACTCGATACCAAGTTTCACCAGCTTCTACACTTTTCACCACATCTGCCGATAAACCATTCAAAATAATTTCGGCACGACGTGCATCTGCAGCATCTGGGTCGGTATAACTACGCACTTGTAGAATATAGCTGGCTTGTACCACAGGGGCTGGCATTTCTGTCAGACCAACATTGGCTTCGCTGGCCGCTGGAGCCTCTACAGCAGCAGGTGCTTCAACAATGACTACGGTATTCTGTTGCTGTGTTTCAGGCACTGCTTGCTCAGGAATTGGCGTAACCTGTTGCTGTGGCAGCAAATCATAAAAACGATAGTCTTTGTTGGTATCTTCCTGATAATGCTCAGAATTGATTTGCCCTTTAGGCTGCACAGGTGCCCACGGTTTCCATAGCATTAAGGCTACAGCAAAACACAACACGATTAAAATCACCACGAGCGTGCCTAACCACGTTGGAATTAGTGGTTTTTTAGGCTTATTCGGTCGCTCAGATACACCGCGTTGCGTTTTTCCAAACACGTGGACTTCCTCTTGTTATGCTTTTATTGGGCTTTTACATTGTTTCTGGTGCAGAGACACCTAATAATTCTAAACCATTACGCAAGACTTGTTGTATGTTTACTGAAAGCAATAAGCGTGCTTGGGTCAAGGCTGCATCATCATTCAGAACTTTATGTTCATTGTACCAACCGTGGAACAATGCTGCTAATTCTTTCAAATAGTTACCTACCTGATGCGGTTCATGGCTGTTGGCAGCACGCACTAAAATTTCAGGATACGCAGCCAGTTTGGCTAAAATTTCAGTTTCAGCATCTAGCTCAAGTTTAGCGGCAAACTGACGTGCAGTCGTCGCATCAAAATTCAATTGCGTAGCAGCAGCTTTTTCGAGCATACGACAAATACGTGCATGTGCATATTGAATATAGTAGACCGCATTGTCTTTACTTTGTGAAACGGCCAAATCTAGGTCAAAGTCAATGTGCTGTTCAGATTTGCGCATGACATAATAGAAACGCGCAGCATCGTTGCCAACTTCTTTACGCAAATCACGTAAGGTCACGTACTGACCTGAACGAGATGACATTTGTACCATTTCACCGCCACGCCATAAGCTCACGAACTGCACTAATAGTACCGTTAATTTTTTCGAGTCGTAGCCTAGTGCATCAATGGCCGCTTTCACACGTGAAATATAACCGTGGTGATCTGAACCCCAAATATCAATTAGGTCTGTGTAGCCACGTTGTAATTTATTCAGGTGATAAGCAATGTCTGAAGCAAAGTAAGTGGTTTGACCATTACGACGTTTCACCACACGGTCTTTTTCATCGCCAAATGCGGTCGATTTAAACCAGATATTGCCGTCTTGTTCGTATAGATAACCACGTTGATCTAGTGTTTGTAGGGCTTCATCAATTTTTTCAGTCAATGACGCTTCACTAAACCATTGGTTAAAGGTGACGCCAAACTCGCCCAAGTCATCTTTAATGTCGGCCAAAATAGCATTTAGCGCAGCTTGATGGAACACGCGATAATCGTCGCCCAAGAGCGTTTGTGAATTGAAAATCAAACCATCAATGTGTTTTTCTTTGTCGCCCGACAAGACCACTTTGTTGCCATCGGCATCGAGTTCTGCCGCATATTGCACATCTTCCGGCACATTGTTATATACATCTGCAACAGGGCGTACATGGCGTTCACCATCCTGTTTTAAAATGCTTTGTGCGATGTCTTTAACGTAGTCACCCTGATACGCATTTTTTGGGAACACCAGCGTTTGACCTGCTAATTCCAAATAACGCAAGTAAGTTGACGTCGCCAAAATATCCATTTGACGGCCAGCATCATTGACATAGTATTCACGGTCAACTTTGGCACCTGTGGCTTCAAGTAAATTGGCAACTGTCATACCATAAGCCGCACCACGACCATGACCCACGTGCAGGCTTGAGGTTGGGTTGGCAGAAACGAACTCGACCTGAATGCGTTTTTCTGCATTGATTTGGCTGCGTCCAAATTGTTGTTTTTGTGCTTGAATTTGGTCTAAAACGCTAAAACGCTGGTCGGCATTTAAAAAGAAGTTAATAAAACCAGGACCTGCAATCTCTGCTTTGCTGATGTCTGCAACTTCAGGCAAAGCAGCAAGAATTTTTTCGGCTAAATCGCGTGGCTTCATGCCTGCAGCTTTAGAGGCAATCATGGCAATATTTGATGCGAAATCACCGTGGCTGCGGTCTTTGGTACGGGTTAAATTACTCGTATTGTTCCAGTCAGATGGGAGTACACCTTCAGCTTGAAGGGATTGCACTGCATGATCGAGCGCTGCTTGTATTGCCGTATTCATATTTAGTCGAAAAATAGATGTGCAGAAAAACGCTAAATATAGCAAATTTCAGGGGCTTTAGGGGAGTGCAATTGTATGCTTTATCGAATTTCAGCGATTGTAGCTAAGCATGAACAAATTGCCTGAAAAATCATCCTTTAAGCAAGCAATTCATGGCATAGTATGCGGCATTCAGTGAGGCGAAAAGGCTGGAGCATGAAACAACGTGCAATGATTTTTGGCAATGTACCCAAATTACCCATGAAATGGGCCACGGTGGTGATGCCTTTCTTTTTATCATGTCTGATGAGTGGCATCATTTCGTTGATTAACATGGTCCGAAATTTGGGCTGGATTGAGGGATTTTTTACCCTGTGGTTGCATAACTGGATGATTTCTTGGGCGTTTGCTTTTCCAGTCGTATTATGTGTGCTGCCTTTGGTGCGTAAGTTCACTGGCTTAATTGTAGATATGACGCCACTGCAACCACCCAAATAAATGAGGTTCGATGCCTAGATAACATGGGCTATCAGAAATAAAAATCATTCAGATTTGGTTATCAAACTTCTAAATGCCCTATTTGCTGCAATTCGGGCTAAGCTAGTCAGATGTCAGATGGTGCATCTCAATCCATGCGCCATCAGCAACCGATTAGAATGAGATGAACAATGACAACCGCAAATTTGCAGCAGAAACGTCCTTTATATATTCCCTATGCGGGCAACGGCCTTTTAGAATTACCTTTATTAAATAAAGGTTCTGCATTTTCAGAAGAAGAACGCACCCGTTTTAACTTGCATGGCTTAATTCCACATGCAATTGAAAATATTGAAGAACAAAGCCAGCGTTCGTATCAGCAATATTCTGCTTTTAGCGATGCCATCAACAAGCATATTTATTTGCGCAACATTCAGGACACCAATGAAACCCTGTTTTATCACCTGATTGAACAGCATTTGAGTGAAATGATGCCTATTATTTACACCCCAACTGTGGGCGAGGCATGTCAGCGTTTTTCCGATATTTACCGCCGTCATCGGGGTATTTTTATTTCCTATCCAGACCGTGCCCATATTGATGATATTGTGCAGAACATCAATAAAAAGAATGTCAAAGTGATTGTGATTACCGATGGTGAGCGTATTTTAGGCTTGGGTGATCAGGGCATTGGCGGCATGGGTATTCCAATTGGGAAACTGTCTTTATATACAGCATGTGGTGGTATTAGCCCTGCCTATACCTTGCCCATTACCTTAGATGTCGGCACCAATAACCCACAATTACTGAATGATCCGATCTATATGGGCTGGAATCAGCCACGTATTAGTGGTGAGGAATACTATCAATTTGTCGATCAGGTGATTGATGCGGTGAAACGCCGTTGGCCAAAGGCATTGATTCAGTTTGAAGATTTTGCTCAGAAAAATGCCATGCCCTTGCTGAATAAATATCGTGATCAGATTTGCTGTTTTAATGATGATATTCAGGGCACAGCTGCCGTATCTGTGGGCAGTTTAATTGCTGCATCACGTGCGGCAGGCAAGCAGCTGAAAGATCAAACCATTGCCTTTTTGGGCGCGGGTTCTGCAGGATGTGGTATTGCCGAGCAAATTGTGGCGCAAATGGTGGTGGAAGGCTTGAGCGATGCTGAAGCACGTGCCCGTGTGTATATGGTGGATCGTTTTGGTTTATTCACCAGCAATCAGCCAAACTTACTCGATTTCCAACGTAAATTGGCACAAAGTCCTGAACGTGTTGCACATTGGGACAATCCTGAAGGTGTGATTTCGCTGTTGGACGTCATTCAAAACGCCAAGCCAACGGTATTGATTGGGGTTTCGGGGCAACCGGGTTTATTTACTGAAGAGGTGATTAAAACCTTGGCTGCCAATTGCGAGCGTCCAATTGTGTTGCCATTGTCAAATCCAACCTCACAAGTTGAAGCATTTCCTGCCGATATTTTGGAGTGGACTGAAGGCAAGGCCTTAATTGCAACAGGTAGCCCATTTGAGCCAGTGAACTATCAGGGCAAACTTTATAATATTTCCCAATGCAATAACTCGTATATTTTCCCAGGTATAGGCTTAGGAGTAATCGCTGCAGGGGCTACACGTGTGACAGACAGTATGCTGATTGCGTCAAGTAATGCGCTGGCGGACTGCTCACCATTGTTGCAGGATCCAAACGCAGATTTATTGCCTGATTTAAATGAAATTCAGCAGGTGTCTAAATTTATTGCATTTAGAGTCGCAAAAGCAGCAATGGATGCAGGCGTTGCAGCTGTCATGAGTGATGAGGCATTACGAGAGGCAATAGAAGCAAACTTTTGGAAGCCTGCTTACCGTGACTATAAGCGAGTAACTTTTTAAGGCACATTATTTGATTTTACTGTCTAAATTGGCAGATAGACGAACCAACAAGGCGTGCCATTGGCACGCCTTGTTTTTTAATGCAATGCTCAACAAACCCTAGGCAATATAATTCTGTTTTGGATTTAAATCGGCACAATTTAATGGATTTAAAGCACATTGTAATTCATCAATTTGTTGCTGGCTGACATAGCCTTGCCCAATTAAGTATTTGGCCACACGGTCATCTGTTCCTTAAAATGTAGTCAAACATACTCAAGGACTAATTCGCACTCTGTTAATGTCTTGTTGCCAAGCGTGTAACTAGAGCCTGAGTCGGTCAGTTCCGACTT